>JBFGDP010000219.1:0-4239 GCA_041580575.1 Christiangramia sp. | reverse complement strand
TTTTCTATCTAGTTTTAATTAAAGTTTTTCAAGTATAAAGTCGGTCATCAGGTTATAAAGGTGCAATCTGGTATTGCCTCCATATATTCCATGATTCTTATCTGGATAGATCGCCCAGTCGAATTGTTTATTTGCCTGTATAAGCTCTTCTACCATTCGCATTGTATTTTGAACATGCACATTATCGTCACCGCCCCCATGAATGATCAGGTAATCGCCTTTAAGTTTTTCTACATGGTTCAAAGGAGAGTTCTCATCATACCCTGAAGCATTCTCCTGCGGAGTTCTCATGTACCTCTCGGTATAAACGGTGTCGTAGAATCTCCAGCTGGTAACCGGAGCGACCGCAATTGCCATAGAAAAAACGTCATTACCTTTTAAAATCGCATTCGAAGACATAAAACCACCATAGCTCCAACCCCAGATACCAATTCTATCTGAATCAATATATTCCCTTTCTGCTAATTTTTTGGCCGCAACAATCTGGTCCTCTACTTCATATTTACCAAGTTCCTTATAGGTTACCTTTTTAAAATCTGCACCTTTGAAACCTGTACCCCTTCCATCTACACAAACAATTATATAACCCCTGTTAGCCAGTAATTGATACCAGTAATCATTCGTATTATAATAGGAATTTGAAACCGACTGTGAACCTGGCCCTGAATACTGGAACATTAATACGGGATACTTTTTATTCTCGTCAAAATCTGAAGGTTTGATTATCCACATATTAAGGTCGTTTCCATTCACGTTGAGGGTGGAGAGTTCCTTGGGAGTGAAGTCGTAGCCTTCTACCCTTTCGATAAGCGATTTATTGTTTAAGATCTCCCTCACAAGTTTTCCATCATGCGACCTGTGTAGGGTATAAACATGAGGGGTCTGCACATTTGTAAAAGAATTGATGAAATATGTATAATCTGCACTAAAAGAGGCAGAATTCATCCCATTTCTATCTGTCAGCCGATTTTTACTCTTCCCATTTGGTTTAATGGAATAGACGTCCCTGTTTACACTTCCGTTCTCTGTACTCTGGTAGTAAATCCTATTCTTTTTAGCATCATACCCATAATAATCAGTTACCTCCCAGTTACCCTTAGTTACCTGGTTGAGGAGTTTTCCGTTTTCAGCGTAATGATATATATGATTAAATCCATCTTTCTCACTGGTCCAGATGAAACTGTTGTCTTTTAAAAAGGTAAGATTATCGGTAACATCTACATATGCCTCATCTGTTTCATTAAGAATTACCTGTGCACTATTGTTTTTAGAGTTTACAAAGATCAGATCCAGGTCATTCTGATGCCTGTTCAAAACCTGAACACTTAACAAATTGGGATCACTGGTCCACTTAATTCGTGGAATATAGAAATCTGCACCAGCTTCGGTTTTTTCTCCGGCAGAAGCCAGGTCAAATTTATCGCCAAGATCGATTTCCTGGGAAGAGCCAGACTTCAGATCATACATATGCAGGCTCACTTTAGAATTTGCTTCACCGGCCTTAGGGTATTTAAATACTTCCTGCGTTGGATATAATCCTTTACCATACAGGTCCATAGAGAATTCGGGAACCTCAGATTCATCAAACTTCAAAAAGGCCAGTTTGGCACCATCAGGATTCCACTGAAAGGCTTTCACAAAAGAAAATTCTTCCTCATAAACCCAATCAGTAACCCCGTTGATGATCCTGTTTTTCTCACCATCTTTCGTCACCTGCGTTTCTTCTCCGGTTTTTAGATCCAGGATATATATATTGTTATTATACACATAAGCGACTTTGGAAGCATCTGGCGAAAAAGATGCTTCCTGGATCTTTTTTTCGCTTACTTTTTTCAGTTCTTTCGATCCAAAATCATAAACGTAAAATATTTCCCTGGAGGATCTTCTAAAGATAGGCTCCACCTCTGTAGACAGAAGGATTTTATTCTCATTTTCGCTGAATTTAAAGTTCGAAAATGACTCTATTCCATCAAGCTCTGCAGAGCTAAGTATGGTCCTGGTTTTCTTACCAGTCTCATAACTATAAACGTCGATATTCGTAGTCCCGGTCTCGCGATCTCGATTAAGAACAACATATTCTTCTCCATTGTTCAAAGATTGCAGGGATTGTAGTCTCTCTTCGCGGAAGGTGCCACTCCAAATTTCTTCAAGACTTACTTCTTTTTTCTGCGCAGTTAGCACAGAAGTTGCTGCCATAAGAAATGCAAGCAGGATAGTAGGGAACTTCATAAAAATTATAGAATATTTAATGCAGGCCAAGTTTACTAAAATTTAACGAAAAAATGACCATATAAGGTTGATAAAATATAACAATCTGTTAAGAAAAGTTAGGCTTTATATACTTCATCCAGACTAAATTATCGGTCTATGAAATTTTAGCTTTGTATCTTTGAGCTCCTGAAATACCTAAAAAATGACAAAGCCCGTAAACGGATTTTCAAAACTTGATAAAACCGAAAAAATAAATTGGCTGGCCAAAAATTACCTCGATAATAATGATGCTGCAATTTCTATATTAAAACAATATTGGAATGACGATAAGAACCTGCAGAAACTGCACGACGAGTTTATTGAAAATACAGTATCTAACTTCTACTTACCACTAGGTCTAGCTCCTAACTTTCTGATTAACGGCAAATATCATGTACTGCCAATGGCCATTGAAGAAAGCTCTGTAGTAGCCGCAGCCAGTAAGGCCGCAAAATTCTGGAATGAAAGAGGCGGTTTCAAATCTACGGTTCTTAACACCAGGAAAATTGGCCAGGTGCATTTCCTTTTCAAAGGAGATTTCTCCAGGCTTGATAAAATGGTTACAAAGATCAAGCCGAAGCTTAAGGAAGCTGTGAAACCCATCACCCGGAATATGGAAAAAAGAGGTGGGGGTATTCTTGACATCTCCCTGGTAGATAAGACCACCGAGCTGGATCATTATTATCAGTTATTTGTGAATTTCGATACCCGGGATTCCATGGGAGCTAATTTCATTAATTCCTGCCTGGAAAAATTTGCAGAAGTTCTGTTGGAGGAAGCTAAGAACAACCAGGATTTTACTGAAGATGAGAAAGAACTTGAGGTTATAATGAGCATCTTATCGAACTATGTTCCGGAATGTATTGTAAGGGCCGAAGTATCCTGCCCGGTCGCTGACCTCTCTGAAAATGATGAACTAACCGGAGAGCAATTTGCCCATAAATTCATCCAGGCCGTAAAGATCGCTGAAATTGAACCTTACCGCGCCGTTACCCATAACAAAGGAGTAATGAATGGTATTGATGCGGTTGTACTGGCTACAGGGAACGACTTTAGGGCCGTAGAGGCCGGAGTTCACGCCTATGCATCAAGAAATGGGAAATATTCGAGTTTAACCCACGCAAAAATCGAAAACGGAATTTTTAAATTCTGGATGGAAATCCCTTTAGCCCTGGGCACAGTGGGAGGATTAACGAGCCTGCACCCACTAGTAAAGCTGGCTCTGGATATTTTACAAAGACCATCTGCAAAAGAACTAATGGAGATTACCGCTGTTGCCGGACTGGCGCAAAACTTTGCCGCTTTAAGGTCGCTTATCACCACAGGAATTCAGCAGGGACACATGAAGATGCACCTTATGAATATCCTGAATCAAAATAATGCTACAGATCAAGAGAAAGTTGAGTTGGTGGAGTTTTTTACTCATCATACTATCACTCACAGCAGCGTGATGGAACAATTAGAAAAGATACGATCTTAATGCAGCAGTATAGAAGTAACGGGAAATTATTGATCACCGGTGAATATGCTGTTCTTAATGGCGCAAAATCCCTGGCGGTACCAACTAAATTAGGTCAGCAAATGGAGGTTTCAGAAGGTGAAGAAAATAAGATCTTCTGGACAAGTTTAGATGAATATAAGAATATATGGTTTGAAGTAGAATTTACCATTGACGATGGAGAATTCAATCCAGTGATAAATCGAGACAATTCAGCTCAACCAGAAGTTACGGCGAGATTACAACAATTGTTTAAGAGCGCCTTTAAAGCTAATGTTGAAGCTTTCACAGACAAAGGATACATAGTGACCACGCAATTGGAATTTAACCGGAAATGGGGCCTGGGAACCTCGTCTACCCTGGTAAATAATCTGGCGCAATGGCTGCAAATAAACCCGTACAGGCTACTGGAGGAAAGTTTTGGGGGCAGTGGTTACGACATAGCCGTTGCCGGTAGTAACCTGCCGGTTACCTACCAGTTAACCACAAAT
>JBFGDP010000218.1:0-4242 GCA_041580575.1 Christiangramia sp. | reverse complement strand
TTTCTTTCTAACGCTGCCGCTTATTGGCGATGAACCGTTGTTGTAAACTGTGGCGACACTTTTATCAAGTTTTAAATTCCAAATTTCTTAATTTCGAGAATATCACCAATTTAATTTTTTCAAGTTTATGGAAAATTTCCAGTGTCCAAATTGCAAATCTAAATTGCCTTTTAAAGAGTTATTCCAATTTTCTAGGAATCACACTACTATTTGTCCAAATTGTAATTTGAAATTAAAACCCGAGAATACTAAATCTTGGAATTGGGGATTTTTCATTGGTTTTATCGGAACAGTAGTTCCTTTTCAATTATCTATATTTTATTTTGAAAATTTTCTTATTGCAGTATTTATAGGAATTATTTGTGCAATGATTTCAATATTTGCCGTTGCATTTTTCACTTATTCTAGAACTTCTTTTGAACTTATTGAATAATCTGAGATTATGCTCTTGTTAAACTCATTTTCCAATCTCATTTTCCTTTAGTTTCTTTTTATGATTTTTTCGAGCAATTATTCCCATTACTGCACCGAATAGGACAAAATGGAAGAAAAATGTCCAAATCAGATATTGATTTTCTACTATGTAACCATATAAAGCCATTCCGGAAGCAAATATTAATCCGGATGATAAAAAGGTTTTTATAAGTATTTTATTTTCTTCTTTCATAGAATTAATTTTCAGGAGCCATTGTTTACAACGTGTTATATCCAGCCAAATATATACATTTATTCCAGGATATTTCGGGATAAACGGAGGTTTGGGTGGTCTTTAGTGCGCTCCAACAGCTCCTTGATGCTCTCATCCAGGGGACTCCTTATCTTCGCCAGATCCTTCTGCGTTACATGTGTGTAGATCATCGTGGTCTCAGGCCTGGAATGGCCCAATAGCTCCTGAATATACCGTATATCTATCCCGTTCTCCAGCATATGCGTGGCATAACTGTGCCGCAAGGTATGAGGGGTAATCCGTTTCTTGATCTTTGCCCGGCGGCAGGAATCCTTTAAAAAACTTCGTACTGCAGAGGCCGAATACTGCCCGCCATGAAGCCCTTCAGCAAAATATAAACCTGGTTTATACGTCTGCAGGTAATTATAAAAAAGTGGTAAAAAACTCTCTGCCAGCATCACATAACGGTCTTTTCTACCCTTGGCCTGCCTTATAAGGATCTGCCGGCGGTCTACATCTATATCCCTTAATTTTAGATCGATCAATTCCCCTATTCTAAGGCCCGAAGCATATATGAGCGCCAGGATACACCGGTGCTTCAAATTTCTCGTAGCCCGCAGGAGATCTATCACCTGTTCCTTACTCAAAACTTCTGGCAGGTACTTACTTTTATCGGGACGCTGCAGTTTAGAAGTATCTATCTCTTCCTGTTCGCTTAGCTCAAAATAATGTTTTAGCGCACTAATGCATTGACGATGCGAGCTTATAGAATAGTCCTTTCCCGCGATCTCATTTTCTACAAACCTGTCCAGGTCCCTTAAATTGTAAGAATCTTTGAACTTATGAAACCTTAAGAATTTAGCCACAAATGAGGTATAGGTCTTTATGGTACTTTTGCTATAACGCTTACCATGCAAATATTTTCTGAATGCTACTAATTCCGGCTCTAAAACTGCTTGTTTAGACCATTCAGAAATATTCAAACCGGAGTAATCTACATATAATCTCAGTCCGTTAAAATATTTCACAAGTGTATCCAGGTTGGGACGGTTGGCAGCGATATAAAAACACCCGAAGGTGTTACTCCATTGTATACCCTCCAGCTTTTTCACCTTTTCTATCGTTTCCCGGTCAAAACCAAAATTGATTCCTATCTGTAAATTTCCATTGTGCATAAAATCATGCAATACTATCTTCTGCATACTATTCAATTTTAAAATATCTTTCCCGTAGCGGTTAAGTAAATGGTCCCGGAGCAGGGATTTTTCAAAATGTGTAGGGCAACTTTACAGTCCGGTCAATTTCTCATTTCAGGTATTCTATCTCCAATTGCTCCTGCGGCCGGTGCAGGACTATCTTTTCTATCTTACTCTCTGGATGATATATACTAAGGCCATATTTGGTTAGCCCGGCTGCAGCTCTGCTGTGAGACTCATTAATACCTCTCAACACACTCTGTTCTTCACTAAGCGACACCACCTCCATATGTGTAGGCGGAAATTCAACCAAATGCCCCCAAAAAGCCAGGATCCCGTTTAGTTTGAAGGTGGTGACCGTGTAGCCTTTCTCACCGGTAATATTTGGCTCAATTTTTATCGCTCTTTTTTCATTTTTATTTTCTGAAACAGATTTATCATGATAATGTTTGATATGTCTTGTAGATTTAAAATAAACATCGGCAATATCAAAAACGGGCGGTTTCGTATCCGGATCTGCCAGCTTAATACCGGCCTTTTCAAATAGTCTGAAAAGCACCTCGATCTCCTCCCGCGCCATATCACCATCGGCATATGCCATTTCATGCAGCATGATCGCCAGCGAGTGCTTTTTTGCCTCACTAAGACCACCCAGAATGATATGAGCCTGGTTGATATTGAATCTCCTGGCCTCTTCTACAAATGCCGAATCAAAATCCAGCAGTTTCATCAATTGTCCCAGGTAGATCAATTCGCCGTTAGCAACCTTCCGGTCTGCAAGGATCACCTTATCGATCGCTTTGACAAAGGCTAATTTTTCGGCGAGATTAAATTCCATGCTTTAGTGATCAAAGGTCTTGGAAAAAATTCCAGGAGCCCAGGTTTAATAAAATCTGTTGTTTATAATTTTTTTAAATATACTGAAAATCAGATTGTTAGATATGTTGAAAGAGGTTAAAATTTATTGGCTACCTGAATCAGCAGAAAACTCACGCTGGTATATAAAAAAATCCGGGGTCTGTATAGATCCCGGATTTTTTACTTTTTTGAATATGTTTTGAATTATGCAATCATGATAGCTTTTACGTTTACAAATTCATGCAGGCCAAAGGTTCCATGTTCCCTGCCATAACCGGAGTCTTTTACCCCACCAAAAGGCATATTTGGTTTTGCCAGCCCAAAAGAATTGATAAAGACCATACCCGTATCAAAATGATATTTGGCCAATTTCCTGGCCTTTTCCTCATCCTTGGAGAAAATACCACCACCAAGTCCAAACCTGCTGTCATTGGCAATACGCATTGCATCATCTGCATCTTTAGCTTTAATCAGTGAAGCTACCGGGCCAAATAATTCATCATCGTAGGCCGGCATACCCGGCTTTAATTCATCCAGTACTGTGGCCGGGTAAAAGAATCCGTCGCCATCTGGCATTTTACCGCCACAAAGTATTTTCGCACCTTTGTTCACACTTTCGGTTACCTGTTCGTGCAACTCTTTACGCAGGTCCTTTCTGGCCATAGGGCCAATATCACTATCGTCACTCGTAGGATCACCGGCTTTGATATTAGACATCTGCTCTACAAAGGCCTTTTTAAAATCCTCGTACACTTCATCTACCACGATAAATCGTTTAGCAGCAACACAGGTTTCCCCGTTATTATATAATCTTCCCTGTACACAGGTTTTCACGGCAAGGTCCAGGTCAGCATCCTCCAGGACAAGGTAGGCATCATTACTACCCAGTTCCAGAACGGTTTTCTTTAAGGCTTTCCCGGCCTTTTCTCCAATGATCTTTCCCGCACTGGGGCTTCCGGTTAAGGTTACTCCGCGAACCAGGTCGTTTTCAATAACGGTATCACTCTGGTCATGCGACACTAGCAGCACCTTAAATAAATGTTCCGGTAATCCTGCTTCTTTATAGATCTTTTCCAGCATCAGCGCACAGCCGGTTACATTTTCGGCATGCTTTAATAACACCCCGTTCCCGGCCATAAGATTGGCGATAGAATAACGTACAACCTGGTAACTAGGGAAGTTCCAGGGCTGAATTCCGTAGATAACCCCCAGGGGAGAATAAGTTATATACCCTCGGCCACCTTCAGGCAATTCCCTTTCTTCATCCTTTAAACTTTCCGGAGCATTGTCTGCGGTATAATCACAGATCCCAGAACATAATTCCAGTTCCTGCCGAGACTGTTTTACCAGTTTCCCCATTTCCTTTGTCATCAAGGCAGCCAGTTCATCTTTATGTTCATCGAGTTTCTTACCTATATTCCTTATTACCTGTGCCCGATCTTCAGCAGATCTGTCTTTCCATTTTAAAAATGCTTCATGGCAATCCTTTATACCCTGTTCCACTTCCTGGTCGGTCATGGT
>JBFGDP010000217.1:0-4264 GCA_041580575.1 Christiangramia sp. | reverse complement strand
TAAATCTTGATAGTAATGATTGGTAAACCACAGGGCGTCATGCTGAACTTGTTTCAGCATCTCAGGAGACCCCTGAAACTCCCAAAGCTTCGGGACAGGGTGTCGAAAGTATTAAGTAAGTGAGGTTTTAATCTATATAGAAAAGATCAGCGGCGATCCCGTCACTAAGGAATTTTCCTTTGGTGGTAATATGAAAAGTGTTTCCAGTCCTTTCCATAAGTCCGTCATCCAGGAATTTACCGGTTTCCTTTAAAAAATGATCACGGTATACTTTTCCAAATTTCTGCTGAATATCATCTGTAGAAACTCCGAATTTGGTTCGGAGCCTGGTCATTACATATTCGTTATAGGAATCGGTGGTGGAAAGTTTTTCGGTTTGCTGAGGTAGATTTCCGGCTGCAATGGCTTTTATATACAGCGTATTATTACTGATATTCCATTTTCTGGAAGTGCCATCGTAGGAATGTGCAGATGGGCCAATTCCCAGGTAGGGTTTCCCCAGCCAGTAAGCCATATTGTTTTGTGAATGATATCCGGGTTTTCCATAATTCGAAAATTCATAATGCTCAAATCCGTTATTGGTAAGCTTGTTTACCAGAATGTCGAATTGCTCCCGGTAGGTTTCATCTTCAACCGGTTTTACTTTTCCTTTATCAATGAACTTTTCAAGAGCTGTTTTTGGTTCTACGGTAAGGGCGTAACTTGAAATATGTGGAATTTTAAGCTCAAGGGCTTTGTCTAAATTCTCTATCCATTGTTCATTGGATTGCCCGGGAATTCCGTAGATAAGATCGATGCTGATATTATCAAAATACTGCTTCGCTAATTTCAGGGAATTCAATGCTTCTTCAGAATTATGAGCCCGATTCATCAATTTAAGGTCCTCTTCAAAAAATGACTGCACTCCAATACTTAATCGATTTACCGGAGATGCATCAAGCAATTTGATCACTTCTTCTGAAAGATCGTCGGGATTAGCCTCGAGCGTGATCTCGGCATTTTCAGAAACATCGAAATATTCAAAGATCGTTTTAAAGATCAGTTCTAATTCTTCTGAATTTAAAAGGGAAGGAGTTCCCCCGCCAAAATAGATGGTTTGAATGGTCTGTCCTATCTCGTCTTTTCTCAGTTCCAGCTCTCTGCAGAGCATTTCCACCAACTCGGTTTTCTTCTTCGTTGAGGTTGAAAAATGAAAATCACAATAATGGCAGGCCTGCTTGCAAAAAGGAATATGTATATAAATTCCGCTCATATTATATAAGAGACGATAAGATAGGATAATTCGAAACTTCCTGCTACATAGATCAACATAGCTATGAGAAACGCCAGAAATGATTTAACTCCAATCATAAATTTATTACCCTCAAAAAATCTAATGCAGCAGTAGATAAAATAAATTAATGCTAAAAGAATGATTACAGGCTGGATTTGCTTGCTGCCATAAACTGTAATGACCGTTCCAAAAATGGTAAGTAAAGTATAAATCCCTGCTATATAAAAGGCTATCACCCAATACTCAATAATTCGAAAGCGTTTATAAAAAAAAATCTTTAAGGAAATACCTAGCCCAAATACCAGTAGAAATAAAAACTTATTGATATTCAGGATCATAAAAACCGTAGCCTCCTTTTGTACATCGGCCGTATTCTCATCTACCGTGGCAATGGTATCCATATTTGTTTCAAAACCTATAAGTGATCTAACCAGGAGATATAATGCCGTCATTAAAATGAAAAATGCAATAGGGCGGTAATATTTTTTTCTACCACCATTCAAATATTCAGTAAAGAGTTTTTCAGGCTGTAGAAATAATGTTTTGAGAGTGATTGCGATAGGAGATTCTACAGAAAATAAACTTTGAGAAAAATCTTCCCGTAGTTCTGAAAAAGTAATGGGTCCAATTTTAGCACGCTGGCCACAAGTTGAGCAATAATTCCCAGACAGTCTGGCGCCACAATTATTACAGTTGCCACTCATTATTTTATTATCCTTTTTTCATTTTGTTTTACAAACGCATCCCACCCGGTATAACTCTTCCCGATTTCAGTTTTACCGGAATTGTAGAAATGACAAACCGCGGCAGCAAGACCATCAGTAGCGTCAAGATTCTTTGGCAGTTTTCCAATCTTCAGCTGACTCTGCAGCATTTTTGCCACCTGTTCCTTACTGGCATTCCCGTTTCCGGTTATGGCCATTTTTATCTTTTTCGGTAGGTATTCGGTAATAGGAATTTCTCTGGAGAGTCCGGCGGCCATGGCTACTCCCTGCGCCCGTCCCAGTTTTAGCATCGACTGAACATTCTTTCCGAAGAAAGGAGCTTCGATCGCGATCTCATCAGGATGATAATTATCTATAAGTTCAATAGTGCGTTCAAAGATCAGTTTCAGCTTTTTATAGTGATCACTGTATTTGCTTAACTGCAGTTCATTCATCTGGATAAAACTCATCTTTTTGTTCTCCACTTTTATGAGTCCAAAACCCATAATAGTAGTTCCCGGGTCGATGCCGAGAATGATCCTTTCGCCTTTCAAAACTGATTTTTTCGAAGATTTGCTCACTAAAATTACCTAATTTGGGACATTCACAAAGCTAAACAATTCTGCTTTGGCAGCATCAAACTAATCGGTTATGCTTTTACTGATCTTTTTCGGACTTATTACAGCCGCCTACCTGGGGCTTGTTATTTCATTCCTTTACGGGTGGAAGCGTTTGCCAGATTTTGAATTAAAAGGCCTGCCTGCAGAAAATACATTTTCCATTATTATTCCTTACCGGAACGAAGCTCAAAACCTGCCACGGCTATTTAACTCTCTGGTCAGCCTGAATTATCCGGGTAGGAAATTTGAGGTCATACTGGTTAATGATGAGTCTACCGACCATTCTTCACAGTTAGCAGAAATTTTTCAACATGACTTTCGGGACCTTAATATTCAATTGCTGGATAATAAAAGGAGAAGTGCTTCTCCAAAGAAGGATGCGATACTTACGGCTATTGAAGGTTCCAGATTTGATTACATCGCAACCACCGATGCTGATTGTATTATACCTCCAGACTGGCTGCATTATTTTGATGAGGCCATTCAGCTTGAAAAACCTGGATTAATTGCAGCACCGGTTGGTTATGCTTCTTACGGGACCGTACTAAAGAAACCATATTTTCAAAATTTTGAGGAGATGGATTTTATGAGCTTGCAGGCATCTGCTATTGGAGCTTTCGGAATCGAAAAAGGCTTTATGTGTAATGCTGCTAATCTATGTTATAGAAAAGAAACTTTCCTACAGGAAGCCGGATTTACTGAAAATAGTGAGATTGCTAGCGGAGACGACGTTTTTTTATTGCAGAAATTTCGTAAGCAGGGTAAGAAGCTATTCTTTATTAAATCGAGAAAAGCCGGTGTTTTGACCAATTATCAGGAAAGCCTTAGAAGCCTGATCAGCCAGCGAATACGCTGGGCAGCAAAAACTTCTTCCTATACCAGTATACTGGCAAAGTTTACCGGTGTTATTGTTTTCCTAATGAATTTTTCTCTAATCTTTTTTATGGTTTTAACCTTCCTGGATCAATTCTCTTACCGGTATTTAATGTTGGTGTTTCTCCTCAAATTTAATGTGGATTTTATCCTGATTTTCAAGGCCGCAAAATTCATGAACCGGGAGAGCTTAATGCGTCATTATTTCTGGTGCAGCATCGCTTATCCTTTTTTTACAGTGTATGTGGCTGTCGCTTCGCTATCGGGAGGTTATAAGTGGAAGGGGAGAAGGTTCAAAAAGTAATTGAGAATGAGATTCCTTTACTTCGTTAGAAATGATAAAATTAAATGAATCGTACTCCGTCATGCTGAACTTGTTTCAGCATCTCAACCAAAGACCCTGAAACTCCCGTAGCATCGGGACAGGTTGACGTCAGCTAAACAGCAGAAACTTAAAATTTTTAATTATGAATTATTACATACTTAATTACAAACTGGCAGACAATTACCTTCAGGATCGGGGCCAGTACAGGGCAGAACATTTAGGAATGGCCAAGGAAGCTGCCGAAAAAGGTCAGCTCGTTCTGGGTGGAGCACTCGACGAACCGGCAGATGAGGCATTCCTGATCTTCCATGGAGAAAATGATAAAACAGCAACTGCTTTCGCCAAGAATGATCCTTATGTAAAAAACGGTTTGATCAAGGAATGGACAGTTAGAAAATGGAACGCTGTGATAGGGAGTAACATTCAGAATTGAGAATGAGAATTCTCACTTTGTTCGAAATGAAAAAAT
>JBFGDP010000216.1:0-4267 GCA_041580575.1 Christiangramia sp. | reverse complement strand
GATTCTCATCTTTATAATAATCCAGACTAAAGGCTGGAGATGCCGGGGTAAGTTCACGATAATTTGTACCGAATCTTACTGTAAAATTTTTCAGTGGTTCCAGTTCCAAAAAGAAAACACTCAGGTTGATGGAACTCAGTTTATCTGTATCTCCAACATTCAGCAGAGAGGAGGAGGCTAAACTTCTCCCCAGAACATCGGTAGAATTAGTAAGGCTCGTTCCCAGCTGCTCCACATCACGCCTGTTTCCGCCGCCAATGATCAATCTTGATTTTGGATCCAGTAAAACTTTCGCAGAGATCCCGTATTTAAACTTTTCATCTTTGAAACCATAGGCTCCATAAGCTTCAATACGCCAGGGATCATTCTGGCCAAAATAGGTGCGACCTCCAAATCTTGTTCGAACCCCTTCAACATCGTTATATCCAAAAGTGGAATATACCGGACCATAATCCCAGCCGTTGAATTCCACATATCCAGATTGTGCGATAGTTGCAATATCATAAAGCCGGTTAAAAGCCCTTGTTTTGGTAAGACTATCCAACATAATATAGATTCCCTGCTCATCCTTATTCAGCTCTTCCAGACGGTTTTGCGACCAGAATTCATCACTTCTATTATAGGCGGCAGATTGCGGATTATATACCGGTTGCTGATAAAAAGAGGCAGGACGCTCATTATTAAACTCATATTCATCATAAAGTATGGTTCGCTTCGCATAAACCCCTCTGGAACTTTTTTTCTTGTTCAGACCGAAATCGGCCATGAAAAAATCTCTTGTTATAAGGAATATGGAATCGCTAAGAACTTTAAAATCCTGCTCTATATAAACCTGCTTGATCCAGTTGATATTTACATCCCGGGTTGTCTCCAGGTTGATATTCTTTACCGCCCAGGTGGTATCATTCACCCAGAAATCTCCTTTAAAGGTCAATTCATTATCCCGGCGAGGATAATACACGATATTATAACACCACTTGTTATCTATAAATGCGCTGTCTGACAACACATAATTATAGGTATCGATCCCGGTTGTAGAAACCGGACTCACAAAGCTCTTATCAAAGAATTTGATATAGTTTTTATAAATATCATAATCATCATAAATATCCTTTACAAAATCGATAAGATTCCTATTTTGATTGAAGCCTGAATTTTTATTTCCCAGCAATATTTCTTTTCGTTCATTTAATACATTATCCCCATAAACCTTATTCACAGATTCGTTGATGAACATGGGTAGATATGTCTTCCCGGTCACGCTATTGGTATCTGTATAATCAAATATGAACTCCATACCGTTAAAGATCCTGCTCTTAATAAGGCTGCTGTCTATGGTATTAATATCGAATTCAAGTTTTTCATATTCCTTATAAGAATACTGGTCAAAAGCCCTTACTCCATTGCTTCTTCTATTCGCCCAGACCTTCTTTAAAATATCAATAGCCGGATTATCCTTTTTTGATGTTTTTCCGCGGTAAATCACTACCTCCTCTAAGGTAGATGCTGCTTCCTCTAATACGATCTTCATATCGAGATCTACTCTGGCTCTCAGAGGAATTTTGAGGGTTTCATACCCTATAAAAGATATCACCAAAGTATCATAAGTTTCATCAGATTGCAGATAAAACTCTCCTTCCTCGTTAGTAGTAGTACCAGTCGTGGAATTTGCAAATACCACGTTGGCAAAGGGAACTGTTTTCCCTGCATTATCACTTACCACTCCTCCAACCTTGGTTTGAGCGGTAAGAGCAGGAAAATTGAATAAAAATAACAGGAATAAATAGGTGTATCTGTTCATTATAGGATAAAAAAAAACTTCATCTAAAAAGATGAAGTTTCAAAGATAAGTTGATTCAGTCTACTTATACATTACCTTTTTCACAGCTTTAACAACATCGTCGCTATTTGGCAACCATTCTTCTAAAAGAACAGGGGAATAAGGCGCCGGAGTATCGGCAGTATTAAGCTTTACTATTGGAGCATCTAAATAATCAAATGCTTTTGCCTGTACCTGATAAGTGATTTCTGTGGCAACATTCCCAAATGGCCACGCTTCTTCCAGGATCACCAAACGATTGGTTTTCTTAACAGATTCAAGAATGGTATCGTGATCCATAGGACGAACTGTTCTAAGATCTATGATCTCGCAAGAGATATCTTCTTTCTCAAGTTCCTCCGCTGCTTTGTATGCTTCCTTTATGATCTTACCAAAAGAAACAATAGTTACATCGCTACCTTCTCTTTTAATATCGGCTTTCCCAATCTCGATAAGGTATTCTTCTTCTGGCACTTCCCCTTTATCTCCATACATTTGCTCACTCTCCATAAAAATCACAGGATCGTCATCGCGAATTGCAGCTTTTAAAAGCCCTTTTGCATCATAAGGATTTGATGGAACAATTACTTTTAATCCAGGCGTATTGGCATACCAGCTTTCAAAAGCCTGAGAATGAGTTGCTCCTAACTGTCCTGCAGAACCCGTAGGTCCGCGAAAAACAATAGGAATATTGAACTGCCCACCACTCATTTGTCTCATTTTGGCGGCATTGTTTATGATCTGGTCAATTCCAACAAGAGAAAAGTTGAAGGTCATGAATTCAATGATAGGCCTGTTCCCATTCATGGCAGATCCTACTCCAATTCCGGCAAAACCAAGCTCAGCGATAGGAGTATCAATAACTCTTTCTGGACCAAATTCGTCTAGCATCCCTTTAGAAGCTTTATATGCTCCATTATATTCAGCAACTTCTTCTCCCATTAAATAGATGCTGTCGTCCAGACGCATTTCCTCGCTCATCGCCTCTGCAACGGCTTCTCTAAATTGAATTGTCCTCATTATATAATTTCTTAATTTTTATAACTGCACAGCAAAAATAGTAATTCATTAAGGTATATACCATATTTGCCGATTAAAATTTTAGGGAGTAAATAAATCCTGAAAATCATAAAAATACATTTAAGAGATATCTCAAATTTTGGTAGGTTATTATCAATTTTAAGCTCTTTTTACCCTAAAAGATTAAATATTACTTAAAATTCATCTCAATTTTTTAGTCAAATTTATTATGCGTGCATAGCATTTTTCGATTTAAAATACTTATCTTCGTCAGCGAAAACGATTTATTAAAAAAAGAACTTTATATATGAAAATCTTAGTATGTATTAGTCACGTGCCTGACACTACATCCAAAATCAATTTCACAGATGGAGATACCAAATTTGACACTAATGGTGTCCAATTCGTGATAAATCCCAATGATGAATTTGGTCTTACCAGAGCGATGTGGTTCAAGGAGAAGCAAGGTGCGAGCGTAGATGTGGTAAATGTTGGTGGAGCAGAAACTGAGCCTACTCTTAGAAAAGCCCTGGCTATTGGAGCAGATAGCGCAATTCGAGTAAACACGCCTGCTAAAGATGGTTTTCAGGTTGCCAAAGAACTTGCAAAGGTTGTGCAGGATGGTGGATACGACCTGGTGATCGCAGGACGTGAATCTATTGATTACAATGGCGGAATGGTACCGGGAATGCTGGCGCAATTGATCAAGGCCAATTTTGTGAACAACTGTATAAGTCTTGAAGTAGAAGGTGACAAAGCCAAAGCCATTCGTGAAATAGACGGTGGTAAAGAAACTTTAACCGCTTCCCTTCCCCTTGTAATTGGTGGTCAAAAAGGATTGGTTGAAGAAAGTGACCTTCGTATACCTAATATGAGAGGGATCATGCAGGCCCGTAAAAAACCATTGAACGTGGTTGAACCGGCAGAAACCGCTACAAAGACAGAGGCTGTAAAATTTGAAAAACCTGCTCCTAAGGGAGATGTAAAACTTATTGACCCAGATAACCTTGATGAATTGATCGATCTGCTTCACAACGAAGCCAAGGCGATCTAATTTCAAGAAAGAAAAGGTCAAAAAGAATTTCAAAATTTAAAAAAGAAGAAAATGTCAGTTTTAGTATATATAGAATCAGAAGAAGGAAAATTTAAAAAGGCTTCGTTCGAGGTTGCTTCTTATGCCAAGGAAGTTGCCGGAATGATGGGCACATCTGTTACTGCCGTAACATTTAATGCTGAAGATGTTTCAGAGCTTGGCACTTATGGGGTAGATAAGGTTCTAAAGATAAGTAACGAGAAATTAAAGAATTTTAATGCCGAAGCTTATTCTGATGCCATTAAGCAGGCGGCAGAAAAAGAAGGAAGCAAGGTTGTGGTTTTAAGCCAGAGCGCGAACAGTAAATATCTTGCGCCTTTATTAGCAGTTCAATT
>JBFGDP010000215.1:0-4268 GCA_041580575.1 Christiangramia sp. | reverse complement strand
AACTGCATTTGTAGTGATTTCGCGAACATTTGTGATCTAAGATTATATTTTAGATAGTCGATGATCTCTTTGTCACCTGCAATAAATGCACCTGTACTTGCCAGGGATTTAGCGAATGTGGCAAAATAAACGTCTATTTCATCCTGTACTCCCTGCTCTTCACCAGCTCCGGCACCGGTTTTACCAAGTGTCCCGAATCCATGAGCATCATCAACAAATAGTCTGAAATTATATTTTTTCTTAAGCTCGACGATTTCCTTAAGTTTACCCTGTTCACCTCTCATTCCAAAGACTCCTTCTGAAATAAGAAGAATACCACCTCCGGTTTGCTCGGCGATTTTTGTAGCACGTTGAAGGTTCTTTTCGATACTTTCCATATCGTTGTGCTTATAGGTAAATCTCTGACCTAAATGCAACCTTACCCCGTCAATAATACAGGCATGCGCGTCTACATCATATACAATAACATCCTGTTTAGAAACTAAGGCATCTATGGTAGAAACCATGCCCTGGTATCCAAAATTCAGCAAATAAGCAGATTGTTTATGTACAAAAGATGCCAGCTCATCCTGCAATTTCTCATGAAGGTCTGTATGACCACTCATCATCCTTGCACCCATAGGGTAGGCAGAACCATATTCTGCAGCAGCTTCAGCATCTATTTTACGAACTTCAGGATGATTTGCAAGACCAAGGTAATCGTTAATACTCCAGGTAATTACTTCTTTACCACGGAATTTCATGCGATTAGAAATTGGTCCTTCCAGTTTTGGAAAAACGAAATACCCTTCGGCCTGCTCAGCCCACTTACCTAGCGGTCCTTTGTCTTTGTATATTTTATCAAATAAATCCTTCATCGGTCATTTTTTAGACGAGCCGCAAAAATACTGAAATTTGGCTCAATTCTACAAAGTAAATTATAAACATCGAAATCTAATAAAAACAAAAGCATCCTACAAAGAATAGGATGCTTTTGTTAATAAGTGTTAATAAAGTATTTACTTGATTACTTCTATCGATTCTGAAGCATTTTCGTTCTGTGTATCGAAAAATCCCTGGTCATTCATCCAGTCATCACTGTAGATCTTACTCATATATCTGGAACCATGATCGGGAAATATGACCACAACGGTAGAGTTTTTATCAAACTCTCCTTCTTCCCTAAGTTGCTTAAGTCCCTGCATGGCCGCACCACTGGTGTATCCAACAAAGAGACCCTCAGTACGGGCGATTTCCCTTGCACAGTGGGCTGCATCTTCATCGGTTACTTTAGTGAAACTGTCAATTACGTCAAAATCTGTAGCCGAAGGGATCAAATTTTTTCCAAGCCCTTCGATCCTGTAAGGGTATATTTCATCCTTATCTAGTTCACCAGTTTCGTGATATTTTTTCAGAACAGATCCAAAAGCATCGATTCCTAAAATCCTGATTTCCGGATTTTGTTGTTTTAAGAACCTTGCAGTTCCAGAGATCGTACCACCGGTACCACTGCAGGCAACTAAATGTGTGATTTTTCCTTCGGTTTGGTTCCAAATTTCAGGACCTGTTGTATTAAAATGAGCATCGATATTCAACTCATTAAAGTACTGGTTGATATATACAGAACCCCTTATCTCTTTATGCAATCGTTTTGCAACCTCATAGTAAGATCTGGGATCATCTGCGGGAACATTCGCAGGACAAACATATACCTTTGCGCCCATGGTCTTAAGCATATCTATCTTATCCTTGGAAGATTTGGAACTAACTGCCAGAATACAGTTATATCCCTTAATGCAGCTCACCATGGCTATACTAAAACCTGTATTTCCCGAAGTAGTCTCGATAATTGTATCTCCCGGCTTAAGAATGCCTTTTTTTTCGGCTTCTTCTATAATATGCAGAGCGATCCTGTCTTTTGAGGAGTGACCCGGATTAAAGGCTTCTACTTTAGCAAAATAATCACCTTTATAACCCGAGGTTATTTTATTTAGGTGTATTAACGGCGTATTACCCACCAGTTGTAATACGTTGTTATATACCTTCAAGTCTTCTCTCATAAATTGAAGTTCTTTTCAATAAAGATCCTGGAAAGTTACCTCTCTAAGATCGCTCAAATTTAAGGCAAATTTTTCAATTAGCGGTTTATCCCTTCCAGATCCAGTAAAAATGCGTACTCTTCAGCGACCTCTTTTAGGGCTTCAAATCTTCCGGAAGCTCCTCCATGGCCGGCATCCATATTTGTATGAAGCAATAAAACGTTATCATCGGTCTTCAACTCTCTAAGTTTAGCTACCCACTTCGCTGGTTCCCAATATTGCACCTGCGAATCGTGTAATCCAGTAGTCACAAGCATATTTGGATAATCCTGAGGCTTCACATTATCATATGGTGAATACGATTTCATATACTCATAATAATCCTTAGAATTAGGATTTCCCCACTCATCATATTCTCCGGTAGTTAGGGGAATGCTATCATCCAGCATGGTAGTGACTACATCTACAAATGGAACAGCAGAAATGACGCCATTATAGAGATTTGGTGCCATATTCACGATAGCCCCCATTAGGAGGCCACCGGCAGAACCTCCCATCGCGTAGAGATGACTGCTAGAAGTATAATTCTCTTTGATAAGGAATTTGGAAACGTCTATAAAATCTGTAAATGTATTTTTCTTAGAAAACAACTTCCCATCCTCGTACCACTCGCGACCCAGGTACTCTCCACCTCTAATATGTGCAATTGCATAAATAAAACCTCGGTCTAAAAGACTTAGCCTGGTTGAAGAAAAATATGGGTCTATCGTAGAACCATAAGAACCATAAGCATATTGTAACAATGGGCTATTTCCGTCTAATTTGGTTCCCTTCCTGTAAACCAGCGAAACCGGTATTTTTGTACCATCTTCAGCCGTTGCCCAGCGTCTCTCAGAAATATAATTGTTCTTGTTAAATTTACCTCCAAGAACCTCCTGCTCCTTTAGAACTTTCTTATCTCCCGTCTTCATATTATATTCTACCACAGAGGTTGGAGTGGTTAGACTGTTATAGGTATATCTCAACAGGTCTGTTTCAAAGTCGGGATTAATAGAAGTGTAGGCTGTATAGGTTTCATTATCAAAAGGAATATAGAATTCCTTGCTTCCATCCCATTTAATAATCCTTATCCTGTTTAAACCGTTATTTCGCTCACTAACTACCAGGTACTCTTTAAAAATATCTATATCTTCCAGCAAAAAATCCTTACGATGTGGGATTACATCTATCCAGTGTTCCTTTCCGGTCTTATCTACAGGGGTTTTCATAAGTTTAAAATTGGTAGCTTCATCCTTATTGGTCACCACATAAAAATGGTCTCCAAAATGGGAAATACTGTATTCTAAACCTCTTACTCTTGGCTGAAAGACCTTAAATTCACCTTCAGGCTTGTCTGCATCTAATACACGATATTCTGTGGTTAAAGTGCTATGGGAGCCTATTATAATATATTTTCGTGATTTAGATTTATAAACATAGGTGTTGTAGGTCTCGTCTTTTTCTTCATACACCAATTCGTCTTGCTTAGGATCTGTCCCCAGTATATGTTTATAGATCCTGTAAGACCTCAAAGTCTGTGGATCTTTCTTGGTATAATATAAGGTCTTATTGTCATTGGCCCAGGTGGAACCGCCGGTGGTGTTTTTAATTTCTTCTTTATAGATCTCTCCCGTTTCCAGGTTCTTTATCCTGATGGTGTATTTCCTCCTGCTCACGGTATCTGTACCAAATGCGACCAATTTGTTATCTGGACTAACATTGAGACCGCCAAGGCTGTAATAATCAAAACCTTCGGCCATCGCATTTACATTGAACATGATCTCCTCTTTGGCTTCTAGCGTTTCCTTTTTCCGGGAGTAGATAGGGTAATCAAAACCTTTTTCAAACCGGGTGATGTACCAGTATCCATTTAATTTATATGGTACAGACCTATCATCTTCTTTGATACGTGACTTCATTTCCTCAAACAATTCGCTCTGGAATTCTTTGGTATGAGAAGTCATCTTCTCATTATATTCATTTTCTGCTTCCAAATAAGAAATTACCTCAGGATCTTCCCGCTGGTTCATCCAGAAATAATTATCGATACGAACATCGCCGTGCTTTTCTAATTCTGCAGGAGATTTCTTGGCTATTGGGGCTTTAATATCTTTTTTCAATACAATTTTATTTTGAGCGTTGGCAAAGGTAATGCATCCTAATAGAAATACTAATAGTCTTTTCATATAGACGGGTTTAATGCGGTAATTT
>JBFGDP010000214.1:0-4333 GCA_041580575.1 Christiangramia sp. | reverse complement strand
TGCCAGGGTAACAAACCCGTTCCAACCACTTGGCTGGTTATTATAATGCAGGGTCATATGCCATCTTGAATGTGTATTCGCAGGGTTATTTCCACGCTCATTTTCGCTTACGAAAATATTCTCTGAACTATCTGTAGTATTGGTGGGAGAAAAATTATCGAAATACATGGAGTCCAATTCATAGAATCCAGAATTGATAATTGCATCTACATTTGAAATCACATTGTTCATATCACCCGAATCAAAATTGAAAGGTCCGGCGGAAGCACCATTAGTACTGGCATCTGTAGCCATATAAACAGCTTTGTTCAAATACGCTTTTGCCAGTAGAAAATGAGCTGCATTCTTCGTGGCAATAGTTTCATCTCCTACATCTGGAAGGTCATTTATAACCTCCTCTAATTCTGAAATCACGAAATTGATGCCTTCAGGTCTGTTCAAGGTAATGGAAGGTGGTTTAGTTAGATCTTCACCAGGTTCTCTACCTAATACCAATCCAAAATTATCCACTAAGTGGAAAGCAAAAAATGCTCTCAGGAATCTTGCCTGAGCAGCCTGTTCTGGAGAAGGATTGAATTCCAAAACCTGTGTAGATCTAAAGATCCCACTTAAAAGCCCGGTATAAGCACTCTGAATAAAGTTGTTGGAACTAGCCCAGCTATGAGTATGTAAATTTCTCCAAACACCTCCATCATCCCAGTCTGGTCCTCTTGTTGGTCCGGCCAGTTCATCTGAGGTATGCTCCTGCAAAGCAAATATATTGTCCTGAGTATCAAAGATCCTCATGGCCTGGTATGCTGAAATCAGCAGTGACTCGGTATCTGCCGTTGCAGAAGCGATCTCACTGTCTACTGTATCGTTCAATTGCTCATCCAGGTCAGTACACCCGACGGCCAGAACACATACAAATAATATTAATATTAATTTTTTCATAATCTTTTTTTATTAAAAGTTCGCGTTAAATCCAATAGTGAAACTTCTGCTTCTAGGATAAGAAGTATAATCTATACCAAAAGATGGCACACCATCAATGGCTTTATTAACATTTACTTCAGGATCGAATCCGTCGTACGGAGTGATCACGAATAAGTTCTGACCCGCAACATATACTCTTAAGGAATTAATCCAGTTAATCGCTAAAGCTTCAGAATCCATGGTATATCCAATAGACGCACTGTTTAGTCTTAAGAAATCACCGCTCTGCAGATCTTTCGTAGATAAGAATGGTCCGCCACTGGCAGCATCTGCATTAGAATTAACTTCGGCATAGGTCGCATTATCCCCATTGGCTACAGCAGCCTTATAGAATAACGCCGCATTGGTATTATCATAGATTTGATGACCATAAGCTCCATTTAAATTTGCCGAGGCATCAAAATTTCTATAGGAGGCATTTAATCCAATACCCAGGGTAATATCTGGATTAGGATCTCCAACGAATGTCCTGTCTGAAGTTCTTCCAGGACCATCGAAGTTAGGATTAATGGTGCCATCACCATTAACATCTACGTAAGTAGGTGCCCCATTTTGATCATACCCATTAAATATTGGCAGATAGAAGGCATATAATGGCTGATTATCAAATAATAATTGTGATCTCTGTCCTGTTAAACTCCTTCCATTGACCTCCCCTGTTGGTATACCAATTGGAAATTGATTACTAACATTCTGGATCTTATTATCCAGGAAGGCCATATTGTAAGAAACATCAAAAGTCCAGTCTTCTGTATCAATCACACTGGCATTAACAGAAAATTCAACACCTTCGTTCACGATTTCGATATCATCAAAATTAGTCCAGAAGTTTACGTTAGGTGCCGGTTGAATCGCCGGTAATCTAAATAGAAGGTCGTTCGTTTTACGATTAAAGTAATCCAAAGATCCTGTGATACGGTCGTTCAACAATCCAAAGTCAATACCTATACCTATCTGTTCAGTAGACTCCCACTGCAGGTCTGGATTGGCAACGTTTACCTGTTGAATGGCCGAGCCATCATCTGTTGGCCCAAACTGGGTCTGTGCAGACCCGGCAGGGAATTCCTGGTTACCGGTTATACCCCAGCTACCTCTTAATTTCATTTCTGAAAATACCTCAGGTAAAAATCCTTCTTCTACCAATCTCCAGGCGACACCTACAGATGGGAAGTAACCATACCTGTTGTTTTTACCAAACTTACTGGAACCATCAGCTCTTAAAGTAGCCGTTAATAAATACTTGCTCAAGTAATTAAGGTTTGCTCGCCCAAAGTATGACTGTATTTCTGAGGATGGATCGAAATAGGCAAGTGTTTCTGTAGGTTGAAAAGTAGCCGCATACCCAATATCCTTTAGATATTTATCCTGGTCTGCAATACTAAAATCCCGACCTATAAGCCTGTTACCCTTAGCTTCAAAAGATCCATAGGCGTAACCAATTACAGCATCTAATTTTAGATTGTCTGTTACTTCTGAATTATAGGATAATGTATGTTCAAATAGTTTATTAAAATTATAATTGTCTTCATAAGAAGCAACACCTCTACCCAGTGTATTATTGGTATTAAAGTCACTGGATATGGCGGTTCTACGGGTAGATTCACTTCTATCCAGACCAACGTTAAATTTATAATCCAAACCTTCAGTAATCGTTACCGTTGCTGAAAGGTTTGTAAGAATTCTTGAAGTTTCAGTCATATCTTCAAAATAATCCAGAAACGCCACCGGGTTTCTCTGGTTATCACTCGGCTGGTTATAAGTACCATCTGCATTGAAGAAAGGTCTGGTTGGATTCCATCTTAAAGCAGAAGACATAAGATCACCTTCGGCTGAAGCATTTTCGAATACTGCCTCCCCATCATCCTTGATGTATGAATAGATAATATTTGACTTAAAAGTTACCACATCGTCAAAAGCACGCTGGGTTAAATTGATATTCCCGGTATATTTTTCCTGACCTGTTCCTTTTATAATACCTTCCTGATCCAGATAACCTAAAGAAAGTCTGAAATTACCAGTATCACCACCGGAACCATATGAAAAATCATGCTGCTGTGTAAAAGCAGTTTGCAAAATAGAACCTAAAGGATCTACTCTTGCACCAAGATCTGGCTCAGAATTCCCTACGCTGGTAGCAATTCCCGGGTAGTCATCTGCAGAAATAAGATCATATTCGTTAGCGATCTTACCTACCTGAAAAGAAGAATTCAGGCTTACCTGAGGTTTTCCGCTTCTTCCACTTTTAGTAGTAATAAGAACCACCCCGTTCGCACCCCTGGAACCATAAATAGCAGTCGCAGATGCGTCCTTCAAAATATCAATGCTGGCAATGTCACTGGAATTTATGAATGCCAGAGGGTTAGAACTTCCTCGTCTACCTAAACCTACATCAGACCCTGGACTTACACCTCCACCGCTAAGTGGCACTCCATCAACAACAATAAGTGGGTCGTTACCCGCCCTGATAGATGATGTCCCTCTAACTCTGATATTAGCTGCGGCTCCGGGCTCTCCACTGGCCTGCGTAATTTGAACACCTGCAACCCTACCCTGTAATAACTGGTCTGGTGAGGTATTTATTCCCTTATTAAATTCATCAGATTTAACCGAGGATACCGCTCCGGTAGCATCTCTCACCGTAGTTTGCCCGTATCCAATTAGAACAACCTCTTCCAGTTCTGAAGCATCTGTTGACAGATTAACATCTATGGTAGTTCTACCATCTACTGCAACTTCCTGAGTTTCATATCCCACAAAACTGTAAACCAGTGTGGCATCAGCCGGCACATTATCTAAGGTGTAATTACCATCAAAATCTGTAGTAGTTCCGGTTGAAGTTCCTTTAATGGCTACGGTAGCCCCGGGTAAAGGTCCGGTTTCATCCGTAACTGTCCCGGTGACCGTTTGTTGTGCATTTACCATTCCGCAAAAAAGGAAAGTAGCTACAAACAAAAAGCCCCTGAAAATAATTTGTTTCATAATTTGAGTTTTAGTTGGTGTTGACAGAAATCTGTCTGAAATGCCCTAATTTATGTAAATATAAGTTAATGAGACAGTTAAATTTATAAAAATTATAAGAGAATATTAATTCAAAAGATGAGAATTTGCAAGGTTTAGATGGCAATTTTTAAAAATTCATTAATACTGCAAGAGATTAACCTGCTCGAATAAAGATTTCGAAATCTGCATATTGAAAAGCAAATTTGTAAATAAAATTAACATTAATATTGAGTTAATATTCTGTTTTTCAATTTAGTACAAACATACTTTAAAGTGACATGGCTTTGCCGCCACCTAATTTATCCACGGGTCCGCATGCAATGTATTCTCCGGGAATAGGATCATACCAGAGAATTTT
>JBFGDP010000213.1:0-4336 GCA_041580575.1 Christiangramia sp. | reverse complement strand
ATTGAGAATATAGGTCTTGAAGATCTTGGTATTAAGACAGACAAGGATAAAATCGTAGTTAACGATTTTTACCAAACCAACGTTTCGGGCGTTTATGCCATTGGAGATGTGGTTCATGGTCCTGCCCTGGCCCACGTTGCTTCAGCAGAAGGTATCCTGTGTGTTGAAAAGATCAAAGGAATGGATGTTCAACCATTGGATTATGGAAATATCCCGGGTTGTACTTATGCTACTCCAGAGATCGCTTCAGTTGGAATGACCGAAAAGCAGGCTAAGGAAGCCGGTTACGAGTTAAAGATTGGTAAATTCCCGTTTTCTGCTTCAGGGAAGGCCAGTGCTTCCGGGAAAAAAGATGGATTTGTAAAAGTGATCTTCGATGCAAAATACGGGGAATGGCTGGGCTGCCATATGATTGGGGCCGGAGTTACCGATATGATCGCAGAAGCAGTACTGGGTAGAAAACTGGAAACCACAGGACACGAGGTTTTAAAAGCAGTTCACCCTCACCCTACTATGAGCGAGGCCGTGATGGAAGCTGTGGCAGATGCCTACGGCGAGGTGATACACCTGTAAATCCATAGATAATCAAATTATTAAGAATCCCGCTGTCTTTAGATGGCGGGATTTTTTTATTCATCAATTAACGGATTATATCGCCGAAGATATCGCTGGTACTGATGATTTGCTACAAAGACGATTTAATTAGTTCAAAGGTTCGTCTTCCTCAACTTGTTTCAGGATCTCAAAGAAAGAATTTCCACTATTTAAGGTTGAAAAAAGTTAGGCTTGATATTAGGGGAAGGATTATTATTTGGGAATAAGATCACAAAAACAAAATTCTGTATCCCAGGCGTTAAGATCATCCTGGAAACAATTATCATCTTTTTCAGGCTGGTAGGATCTTGTGACCTTCTCTCCTACTTCAAAGTTCACTTGTGAACTAAAAATGGGTCCGTCAAAAACAAAGGTATGATATTCGCCATTCTCACCGCAGGGATCTACATTTCCCGGCAAATCCTCAATAAAGGTATGATCTATTAGTCTTCCGCAGAAAGAGTCATCCAGATATTTAGAATTCGTACATACTACGATTGCCTTAAAGCCCAAGTCTATAAATTCCCTGAGTAATTTAGTTGTATCCCTTTTCCATAGTGGAAAAGCACCTTTAATTCCTACAGATTTGAGCTGCTCTTCCCTGTAATTTTTCAGGTCTTCCAGAAAGATATCTCCAAAAACACTATGCCTGTAACCTTCAGCAAGAAGACTAGCAGTCGCTTCTCTCATCGTGCGATTATATTCCTCCATTCCGGTTTCAGGGCCTAGCTCTAAAATTTGTATTGGCAACCCTAAACTCTCAGCCTGTTTATAAAGAAGTTCATTTCGAACTCCATGCATGGTTACTCTCTCCGCATCTTTATTTACGGTAGTGAGAAGTTTTTCTACCCTAAAATCATTTTGCTCTTTAGCATAGTAAAGTGCGAGAGCGGCATCTTTACCGCTACTCCAGTTTAAATAGGCTTTATTCATTTTCATTTAAAAAACTCTGAATAGCCAGGTCATAGCTTTGCAGTCCGAATCCCACGATTACGCCTTTAGCTATAGGTGAGATATATGATTTATGCCTGAATTCTTCCCGCGAAAAAGTATTGGAAATATGGACTTCAACCACTGGAGTATCTATAGCCGCAACGGCATCGCCTATTCCAACTGAGGTATGAGTATAAGCTGCTGCATTTAGTATAATACCGTCAAAGTCCTTGCGGGCATTCTGGATTTTATCGATCAATTCCCCTTCGATATTCGTCTGGTCATAAGACAACTCCACATTTCTGAATTTGAATTGTAACTCAGAGAAATAATCTTCAAAACTCTTTTTCCCATATTTATCAGGCTCACGCGTTCCAAGTAGATTTAAATTAGGGCCGTTAAGTATTAGTAGTTTCATATTGTAAATGTATTAAAATTAGGACATAAAAAAAGGCAGGTATAAGACCTGCCAATTTTTAATATTATTTAAACTGACCTTAGAATAGAAATCCAACTCCTAATTGAAAGCCATTATTTTTGATGGCATCTTCATCGAAATTATCGCTATCAAAAGCATCGGTAAAACCTGCAAGGTACCTGCCGTTCAGGAAAAAGCCATTATTAAACTTGTAAGAGGCACCTAAGGCACCACCAAATTCAAAGGTACTTGCTAATTCAGAATCCGTTCTTATATCCAGGAGACCACTTTCATATTTATAGTCTTCATCTACCAGAAAATTAAATGAAGGTCCTGCTTCTAAAGCCAGTCCATCAATAATATAAAATTTAGCTATCACCGGAACCTGGATGTAATCAAGATTATACTCATCGGTATAATTAGAGCCTTCATCTTTTGTACCCTGGGTAGAGTATAAAACCTCTGGCTGAATTGAAAAACGATCGCTTACCGGGATCTCTGCCAGAACTCCAAGATGGAATCCCGTTCTACTGTTATTATCTTCAAATCCATCTGAGGTCATATTAGTGAAATTTGCACCACCTTTGATTCCAAAATTCCAATACTCCTGGGCATTAGAAGAAGTACTCACCCCCACTACTGCCAACACTAATAATAAAAATGTCTTTTTCATCTTTTTCTAATTTTGATTTGGTTCAAAAGTAGGTTACATCCTGTTAAAAAAAAGTTAGCTAAGCATAAAGTATTACCAAAACTGAAGGCGTATAATCCCTATATTTAACACATGAAATGGCAAAGTGCTCTAAAAGATTATCAGCATTATTTAAAACTTGAGCGTGGACTTTCGGCTAATTCTATAGATAATTACAGCCTGGATATCTTAAAGCTGATTAACTACCTTCAGGTTAACCAGATCCAAGAAAAACCTTTAGATATCTCTGAAAAAACCATTCAGGAATTTATATACGATGCTTCAAAATATATCAATGCCCGTTCACAATCCAGATTGATCTCGGGATTACGTAGTTTCTTTAATTACTTAATATTCGAAGACTACCGCACAGATAATCCGCTGGATCTAATGGAATCCCCAAAAATTGGTAGAAAACTCCCCGATACTATTTCTATTGAAGAGGTAGACAGTATAATTAATGCCGTCGATCTCAGCAAAAATGAGGGTGAAAGGAACCGGGCTATTATTGAAACCTTATACGGGTGCGGACTCCGTGTTTCAGAATTGATTGACCTAAAAATTTCAGATCTGTTCTTTGAGGAGGGTTTTATCAAGGTCACCGGAAAGGGAGATAAACAGCGGTTTGTCCCCATTTCACCATATACTATCAAATTCATAAAAATTTATAAGGATCAGGTTAGAATTCATCAGCCTATCAAACCTGAAGCCAGCGATACACTTTTTCTCAATAGACGAGGAAATAAGCTTACCAGGGCTATGATCTTTACCATTGTAAAACGATTGACCGTAGCCGCCGGTATCAAAAAGAAAGTGAGCCCGCATACGTTTCGACATTCTTTCGCTACTCACCTGTTGGAGAATGGAGCCGATCTAAGAGCGATTCAGCAAATGCTGGGCCATGAGAGCATTACTACCACTGAAGTCTATGTACATGTGGACAGATCCCACCTTAGGGAGGTCATGGATTCCTTCCATCCGCGGAGATAGATATTAAAGTTCTGCTAAACCAATTGTAATTTTTCCTCCTGGATAGCATTCTTCTTAACTTCATAAAAAATCAAATTATGAAGAAACTAAAATTCAAAAATGGTGACAAGATGGATGCTATTGGTCTCGGTACCTGGAAATCTGAAAAAGGTGAAGTCACCAAGGCAGTAAAGCTAGCACTCGAAAATGGTTACAAACATATAGATTGTGCCGCAACTTACGGCAATGAAGCCGAAGTAGGCGAAGCATTTAAAGAAGTCTTTGGGAAAGAGGAAATAAAAAGAGAAGATGTTTGGGTGACCTCAAAATTATGGAATAATGCCCATAAAAAAGAAGACGTAATTCCTGCTTTAAAACAAACTCTTAAAGACCTGCAATTAGATTACCTTGATCTTTACCTTATGCATTGGCCGGTGGCTTTTAAACCACATGTAGGATTTCCGGAAAAAGCAGAAGATTATCTCTCGCTGGAAGAAGTTCCTCTCATCGAAACCTGGAATGAAATGGTAAAAGCTAAAGAACAGGGATTGGTAAAACATATTGGGGTATCTAATTTCAGTATCAAAAAACTGGAAGACCTAATGGCAGATACAGAGCATACTCCAGAAATGAACCAGGTAGAGCTACACCCTTATTTACAGCAAAACAAATTACTGGAATTCTGCAGCAAACATAGTATCAATGTGACCGCATATTCACCCCTAGGAAGT
>JBFGDP010000212.1:0-4336 GCA_041580575.1 Christiangramia sp. | reverse complement strand
TGGTCAGATCTTTAATATTGGTAAATCCAAAGCGAAATTATTCGATCAGAATACCGATGTTAAAACCTCATTTAAAGATGTAGCCGGTCTTGAAGGAGCCAAGGAAGAGGTGCAGGAGATCGTAGACTTCCTTAAACAACCAGAGAAATATACCGCTCTTGGTGGTAAGATCCCAAAAGGAGCTTTACTGGTTGGGCCTCCGGGAACAGGTAAAACATTATTAGCAAAAGCTGTCGCGGGAGAAGCGAAAGTTCCTTTCTTCTCTCTTTCGGGATCAGACTTCGTTGAGATGTTTGTTGGGGTTGGTGCCTCCAGGGTACGTGACCTTTTTAAACAGGCAAAAGAAAAATCACCTTCGATCATATTTATTGATGAGATCGACGCTATTGGTAGAGCCAGAGGTAAAAGCAATTTTTCAGGTTCTAATGATGAACGTGAAAATACCCTAAACCAACTTTTAACTGAAATGGATGGTTTTGGCACTAATACAAACGTTATTGTACTTGCTGCAACCAACCGTGCCGATGTACTTGATAAGGCTTTAATGAGAGCCGGGCGTTTTGACAGGCAGATCTATGTAGACCTACCAGATCTTAATGAAAGAAAAGAGATATTCGAAGTGCATTTAGGGCCACTAAAGAAAGTTGCCGATGAACTGGACACAGAATTCTTAGCAAAGCAAACTCCAGGTTTCTCTGGTGCAGACATTGCCAATGTTTGTAACGAAGCTGCACTTATTGCTGCCAGGAAAGGAAATAAAGCTGTTGGAAAACAGGATTTTCTTGATGCAGTAGACAGGATCGTGGGAGGTTTAGAGAAAAAGAATAAGATTATTACCCCTTCTGAGAAGAAAGCGATTGCATTTCATGAAGCAGGTCACGCAACGGTAAGCTGGATGCTGGAACATGCAGCCCCACTTGTTAAGGTAACCATCGTTCCCCGAGGACAATCTCTCGGTGCCGCATGGTATCTACCTGAAGAACGTCTTATTGTGAGACCGGAGCAAATGTTAGACGAAATGTGTGCTGCACTGGGTGGTCGTGCTGCTGAAAAAGTGATCTTCAACAAGATCTCGACTGGAGCCTTAAGCGACCTTGAAAAAGTGACCAAGCAGGCCCGCGCCATGGTTACCATCTATGGATTAAATGATGCTATTGGAAATTTAACTTACTACGATTCCTCAGGTCAAAGTGAGTATAATTTCACTAAACCTTATAGTGAAAAGACCTCTGAGTTGATAGACAAGGAGATCTCTAATTTAATAGAAGAGCAATACAGAAGGGCTATCGACCTATTAGAGCACAATAAAGATAAGTTAACTCAACTGGCCGAGATCCTGCTGGATAAAGAGGTAATATTTAAAGATGACCTCGAGAAGATCTTCGGGAAGCGTCCTTTTGATAAAGGAACTGAAGACCTGCCAATTAAGAAAAAAGAGTCCTTGCCAGAAAATAATGGCCAGGAAACTAAATCTTCAGAAGGTAAAGACACAGATGAAGAAGGAGAATTAACCGAAAACGATTCGGTTAATAAGTAGTGTAGAAGTCAGAGTAAAAAATCTGAAATTAAACAATGGTTAATTTCAGATTTTTTAACTTTGAGGAATTGACTGTAAGAATCACACCAAAACTCTATGAATCTATTCAAGAGATTTCTGAATCCCAAGTCGAAAGCAGACCAGGAGCAGGATATCCCTGAGAAAGCTGACAGAGGGAAATATATGCCGGAGGTAAAATTACCTACCGACGAGCGTTTTATGCTCAATTTTAAAAATAATGGTGGAAAGTTTTTGTATTGCGTAGATGACTCTGAGATTCAAGAGGCTTTCGATAATATATTGATGGAAAATGACTGGTATGAAAAACAATGTTGTTGCTTTGACGAGAAGCTAAAAAGTAAATTTAACAGTTTCAACCTTGATTTTAATACCTCTGCCAATGCAGAATTCTTCATTTCAACTTGCGAATTCCTGGTAGCCAATGATGGCTCAATCTTAATTTCATCTAACCAGATCAAAGAAAGAAAACTACATGAACTTCCTGCAAATTTTATCATCCTGGCCTCAACAAGTCAGCTGATTGACACTATTGGTGAAGGTCTTAGGGGAATAAAATTTAAAAACAAACAGCACATCCCTTCCAATATCACTACCATTAAAAATTTTGAAACTCAAAAAGAAGGTGATTTCATGACTTATGGAAGTAGTACAAAAAACCTATATTTGCTGCTGCTGGAAGATTTGTAATTTATGAGGGAAACCATTATTCGTGCTGTTTCAGGACTATTGTATACATCCATATTGGTTGCCTCCATATTATCTTCTGAGGTGATTTTCATCATTCTTTTTTATCTTTTAAGCCTGGTATGTCTTGTTGAAATGCAAAAACTACTTCGCTTAAAAAGCTATGCTTTATACATATTACAGGCACTATTGTTTTACCTGTTCAGTTTTTTAAAATTCAACCAGGACGCCACTATTCTTCTCCTTTTCATTACCATATTTGTTAACCTGTTCCTGGTTAAGGATCTTATTGTGGTGAAAAAGATCCCTGTTTTTGAAAAGAAAAAATATATCATAATAATTTTTTACCTCATATCTTCCACGATATTCCTTACTCTTATCCCCACTATAGAAGGTGTTTTCATCCCCAAACTCGTAATAGGGATATTTTTCCTCATCTGGACCAACGATACTTTTGCTTATTTGGTAGGGAAGAATTTTGGAAAACGCAAACTTTACGAAAAAATATCACCCAATAAAACCGTTGAAGGTTTCCTTGGAGGATTAGTGTTCAGCATACTCATGAGCTATGCCATCTGGTACTACACAGAATTTCTTACCATGTGGTCATGGTTGGGAATGGCTATCATATCCAGCGTATTTGGCACACTTGGCGACCTAATACAATCCAAATTTAAAAGACAGGCAGGAGTAAAAGATAGTGGAAAATTAATGCCGGGGCACGGAGGATTGTTTGATAGACTAGATAGTATTATCTTTGCAAGCCCATTTATTTATGCCTATTTATATTTATTAAATTATGTTTCATAAAGAAGGATACAAGATAATGACCATCACTGCGATCATTTTGATCGCAATTAATATGGTAAGCTACAATTACATAGAAACTTACTGGCTAAAATTTGCCATTTTGGTAGTTTCTATCCTGTTTTTCTTATTGATCATACAATTCTTTCGAAATCCCACCAGGACTACTGCTCACAATGACAGGCATATCATCGCACCAGTTGATGGAAAAGTAGTTGCTATAGAAGAGGTTTTTGAAAAAGAATATTTTAAAGAGAAAAGATTACAAATTTCTATTTTCATGTCCCCTATAAATGTACACGTGACCCGTCATCCTGTTGGAGGAAAGGTTACGTATAGTAAATATCACCCGGGAAAATTCCTTGTAGCGTGGCATCCAAAATCCAGCGAAGAGAATGAAAGAACCACGGTGGTCGTTAAAAATGAGGTAGCAGGAGAAATTCTCTATCGTCAGATCGCTGGAGCGTTAGCAAAAAGAATTGTAAATTATGCAGAAGTAAATACCGAGGTAGTTCAAGGTAGTGACAGCGGATTCATAAAATTTGGTAGTCGTGTAGATGTATTTGTTCCAATTGGAACAAAAGTGAATGTGGAGATTAATCAAAAAGTAAAAGGTGGGGTTAGCGTTATCGCTGACGTAGCCTAACAAATAAGTATTATGGCAGAAGAAAACTCAAAATTTCTAAAAGCCTATAACATGGCCAGCAGTACGGAACAACAATTTCCGCCAGACGTACTTTTACATTTTTATGCTTTATACAAGCGCGCTACTGAGAAGAATGGATTTTATATCCCCTCCACCAGCGAAGGTGACCTGAAATCGGCATTTAAGATGAACGCCTTAGTACAGGTAAAGGACTTAAGCAAACAGGAGGCTATGGATCGTTATATTAAAATGGTTGAAGAATATATTGGGTCTATACCCGAATAAACTAAAATAGAGCATATAAAAAAAGAGGACATTAAGTCCTCTTTTTTTTACATTATATTTTCAAACTAATTCAAACTTTTAAGGCTGGCCTTTAAAGCCTCTATCTTCGCTTCTGCGTCTGCTTTCTTAGTTTTTTCTATGGCCACCACACTTTCAGGCGCATTGTTAACGAATCGCTCATTAGAAAGCTTCTTATCTACAGATTTAAGAAAACCTTCTGTATAATCAAGTTCTTCCTGAATCTTCTTTTTCTCGGCCTCAACATCAATTGCACCAACGATCGGTATAAAATATTCATTTGACCTAGCCCTGAACGACAAAGCTCCTTCAACTGATCCTTCAACATACCCGAGATT
>JBFGDP010000211.1:0-4378 GCA_041580575.1 Christiangramia sp. | reverse complement strand
TTTCGTGCTGCCCATCGGGGCAACTATAAATATGGATGGAACAAGTCTATACCAGGCCGTAGCTGCGGTATTTATTGCCCAGGCCTTTGGAATGGACCTTTCATTGGGAGCACAGTTAGGAATTATAGCGACCGCTACTCTTGCCTCTATAGGCTCTGCCGCCGTTCCCGGAGCGGGGATGGTTATGCTGGTGATCGTTCTGGCGCAGGCAGGAATACCCGAAGCCGGTTTGGCATTGATCTTTGCTGTAGACAGACCACTGGACATGTGCAGAACTACGGTAAATGTTACCGGAGATGCCGCAGTTTCTTTAATGGTAGCAAAATCTGTAGATATGATGGGACCGCCCAACGTAAAGAACTGGGATGATGATTATCATCCGGAGGCAGAAACTATAGCCGAAACTGAAAAAGTTTAGTATCAGAGAATTATATGTTATAAAAAGGAGAGCACGTCTGTATCTCCTCTAAACCAAAATTCCCGGGTTGATCTACATAAGATCAATCCAGGAATTTTGCTTTTAGTTCCGGGGTGGGGATCATGCATTGGTCCTTTTTTCCGAACCATTTATACCGGTTAGTAGCGATAATATCATAGACCCCATCTCTAATAACTTCTGGCAGGAATAAGAAATTTTTCAAAAGGGAATAACCTCCGGAAAGTTCACGGGAGATCTCCAGGGCCGCGGTGGATTTTTTATAGTAAGCTACCCCCGGGTCGATTAGAATTATAGAATCTATTTCTTCCGGATCCATCCCTCTTTCTGCTACCAGTTTTTTACCCAAATCGCTCTGAAGCGAAGCAAAACGAAAAATATCTTTTTTATCGTTTTTTATAATTCTTTGTATCGCATTATTACAAAGATTACATACACCATCAAAGAGGACGATCTTCTTATTTTCGGGGATATTGTTCATATTTTATTTTTTTGCAGCCTGTACAAGCTCAAGTTGTTCTAACCCAACTGATGTTGTAAACATACCATAATTTACAATCGCTTTTCCTTTTTCAATATTATCTATAGATCCAACCGCCTTCCCGTCTTCCAGGCGCACCCGGTCACCGATCTTTAATTTTGCCTTAGGCTTGTTGGCTTCCTGTTTTTTTAACTGCTCTTCTTTCTTTTTTACTTCTTTTTTCTTCTCCCGGATAGGCTGGATCTTCTTCTGAACTTCCTGTTTTAACTGTCGTTCTTTTGCTTTTTTATTCTTTTGTTCTCTGGCATCTTCCTTCTTTCTTTTCGAATTTTCTATCTCAACGATCTTAAGTAGCTCACCGATTAATTCTTTTTTCTTTTTATTGTTGAAATATTTTTCGCTCAGGTCATTTACTTTCTGTCCGAGATAGATCAATCGCTGGTTGGCATCATAAAGTTCCTGGTAATTCTCCAGTTTTTGCTGCACCCTTGAATTGATCTCTTCAAGTTTTTCTTTTTCTGCGGCGGCTTTTTCTTCCTTGGTTTTTAACGAATCTGTTGTTTTTCTCAAGACAGATCTTTCTTTTTGAAGTTTCGCGATACTCCTGTCGAACCTGATCTTTCCTTTTTCAACCTTCTTTTTTGACCGGTTGATCAGGCTATAAGGGATTCCATTCTTTTGAGCCACTTCAAAAGTAAATGAGCTACCTGCCTCGCCAACCTGAAGCTTATAGACAGGCTCGAGAGTTTGATTGTCGAACATCATATTGGCATTGCTCATATCTGGCAATTCATTCGCTAATTTCTTCAAGTTCGCATAATGGGTGGTAAGTATACCATAAGAACCCTTCTCGTAGAATACCTCCAGGAAGGTTTCAGCTAATGCACCTCCAAGTTCGGGATCACTTCCGGTACCAAATTCATCTATGAGAAAGAGAGTTTTATCATCGCATTTCCTCAGGAAATAATTCATATTCTTCAGCCTGTAACTATAAGTGCTCAGGTGGTTTTCGATAGATTGATTATCGCCGATATCGGTGAGTACCTTATCAAATAAACACATGCGGCTGTATTCATGAACCGGGATCAGTATTCCGCTTTGGATCATTACCTGTAAGAGTCCCACGGTTTTTAAGGTGATACTTTTCCCTCCAGCATTAGGTCCGGAAATGACCATTATGCGGTTATCTGGCATTAACTCAATACTTTGAGGATAGGTTTTATCACCTTTTCTTTTATTGCTTAAATAGAGTAACGGGTGGTATGCATCCTTTAAATGTAGTTCCCTGTCACGGGTTATTTTTGGCAGGATACCATTGATGTTTTCAGCATATTTAGATTTAGCCGATATAACATCCATATCGCTTAAAAGGTTTTGGTATGCTATAAGGTCTTCACGGTAAGGCCTGGCGAAAGCAGTAAGTTCTTTAAGAATGCGTTTAACCTCTTCTTTTTCTTCATACTCAAGGTTATTCAGTTCCCTGGTAAATCTAAAGGTAGTTTCGGGCTGTATATATACAATACTTCCGGTTTTGGAATTACCCATGATACCGCCTTTCACCTTCCTTCTGTACATTGCCTTTACCGCCAGCACTCTAACATTTTCCACCACACTTTCTTTGATCTCATCGAGATAGCCGGAGGCCAGGTAGGAACTAAGAGCAGAATTGAAACTGGAATTTATTTTACCTCTTATAGAGTTAATTGAACGCCTTAATTCCTGCAGCAGGGGAGAAGCATCATCTTTCATTTCCCCATACTTATCTATGATACTGTCAATTCTATCAGAAAGGCTGGTATTATATTCCAGGTGTGAAACTGTTTCTGATAATGCCGGGTAAATTTCCCTGTATTTTCTGAAATATTTCAGATGCGTGTTTACGATCTCTATGATCGAAGAAATTTTTCGAAATCCAGCGATCTCTATAACCGAACCATCGATCCCCAAAAGTTTGATTTCAGACTGAATAGAATCGAAGCCGTGATTGGGAATAGGCTGATCCTGGGTTTTAGAATTGAAATATTCATTGGTCTGGTTTAGACCAAAAACCGTTTTATTATAATTTGGATAAGGTTGAATGCTTAGAGCTTTTTCTTTTCCCTGACCGGTTATGCACAATTCACTAATTTGTTCACAAACTACCGGAAATTCAAGATCTTCGAGACTCCTGGAACTTATTTTAATCATATCAATTTTTCCCTACTTTTGAGGCTCTGCAAAGTTACTTAATTCTCATGACCTTAAGAATACACGATAGCTGGAAAAAAGCGCTGAAACCTGAATTTGAAGAAGATTACTTTACAAAGCTGATGGAATTTGTAAAGGAGGAATATTCTGAACATAAATGTTTTCCACCTGCACCACAGATATTCGCGGCTTTTGATCATTCAAAATTTGAAGATACCAAAGTCGTCATCCTGGGTCAGGACCCATATCACGGCAGTGGTCAAGCCAATGGCCTGTGTTTTTCAGTCAATGATGGTGTTTCCTTTCCTCCATCCTTAAAAAATATTTTCAGGGAAATTGAGAACGACCTGGGAAAACCGATTCCCTCTACCGGAAATCTGCAACGATGGGCAGACCAGGGCGTATTGCTTTTGAATGCTACTTTAACAGTAAGAGAAGGACAGGCTGGTTCTCATCAGAAAAAAGGATGGGAGATTTTTACTGACCAGGTGATTAGAAATATCTCTGACCATAAGGAAAATATTGTTTTTCTTTTATGGGGAGGTTACGCCCAAAAGAAAATAAAGCTTATAGATGAATCTAAACACCTGATCTTAACCAGCGGACACCCTTCACCATTAAGCGCTAACAGAGGCTTTTGGTTTGGCAATAAGCATTTCAGTAAAACGAATGCTTATCTGCACGCGAATAATAAAGAAGAAATTAACTGGTAATTAGAATCTGTATCCAAGATTTACCATAAACTGGCCAACTATGGTGGGTGCGTTGTCACTGAATAAATTTCTGCCTATACCTGCATTGAGATCCAGCAGAAAACCTCCCTGGGAGACGAATTTACCACCCAAACCAAAGCCGATAGCAAAATCGGTATAATCTTCGGTTTCATATACATATTCTCCAGATGGTTCACTAATGTAATAATCGATATCATATTCTCCATTGGAGAGCATCCCGAATCCATTCACATAAAAGCCACGGGCATATGTAGAACTAAAGAAATGTTTATACTTTCCTGTTAAAGATGTATTCTTAAAAAATCCATCACCGTAGTAATCATCATTATTAGGATATAGATATCCCTCGATAGCCCAGGTTGAATTTTCGTCTATCACTCTTTCGTAGGCAATATCGATGATACCAAAGGCCACAAGATTAAATGCATTGATGCTTAATTCATTTTTATGGATGTCTCTGCTATCTGGAACAGATTCTTCAGTAGTTTCCTGAGCATTAGACAAAGAAGTAACGAAAAGCAGGATACCTGCTAGAAATAG
>JBFGDP010000210.1:0-4394 GCA_041580575.1 Christiangramia sp. | reverse complement strand
TTCGAATCCATTTAGATCTAGGTCACATCTTTCCAGGATATGATTAGCATTTATTAAGGGCCCTTCATTGATGATGAGGTCAAATTCGGTGATCTTCGCACATCCCGTTAGATCATTTTCCACTCGCGCATAGATCGTTTTTACTGGTTGAGAGCTGGTATAGTTTCCCTGTATGGGATTGTTGTTGTCTGAGGCATCTGCCAGACTCTCATGATAAGTAAGGGTGGTATTATTTTGTGAGACAATTTGTGGAGCAGTGCTATAGATATCAAATTCTGATGTTCCATCAGAATTGCATTGTTGCAGATCATTAGGTTTGCTAATTGATGGCCCTTCCGGAAAGGGAAATCCTCCCATAGTTGAGGTGCCGGTCCACTCCAGTTCAAAAGGACTGTTACCAATGGGTCTGTCTATCACGATGAAGTAGGTTTCTTCCGGAAGAACATCGAGAGATTTTATAAAATTATTCCCGATTGCTCCGGGTCCCTCGCTGGTATCCAGTTCCCTGTCATTCATTCCGGTACGGTTAGATATAGCATTGGAGGCCAGCGGGTTGGTGGTGGAACAGCGAATGGCAGTACCAAGATCGTCGCAGCTGGGATTGGGACCAAAAATAAAAAAGTCGTAGTCAACATCAAGGGAAGCGCTTGTAGGGATCAGGTTAAATCCCAGGGTACCTGCTTTTGTGACCTCTATTTCTAACCAGATACTATTGTGCTCCTGGCTACCACAATTATTTTTGCCATTCAACTCCTGTTGCCCAACGCCATTGGCATTGCTGGAAATAGCGCCATCACCACATATCTTTATGGCATTTGAGCAGTCGTTAGCCTCTCCCTGGGCATTTAAGTTTCCTAATATGCCACACAGTAAAAAAGTAACGAACAAATTCCTCATAGAATGATTAAAAGCTGGTCTACAAATCCCGTTTTTTAAGGAGTAAAAGTGAGGAATAAACGAAAATTACGATCCAGGCGATGACGATCAAAAGCTGATACCAGTGAATCCCATAATCTTTGTCTAAAACCCCACCTATCTGGTTAGCTGCCGTCTGTACCGCATTCAGTCTGGAAAAGGGTTCGATAACAAGATTACTCATTGATTCCAGGGGAAAGAACTGCATGATATTCGTAGCGATATCTGTTCCCTTGAAAAATTTAAAATTTAGAATGCCATAGAGAATGCCTTCAAAGATTGCCCATACCACCAGGAATCCCAGCGCAAATGCAGATCTTTTAACCAGGATTCCCAGGAACATACAGAATGCGAAAAAACCGGTTAATTTAATGAAGTAGGCCAGCAGGTATTCCAGATCTGAAAAAATTATGGAGATCTCATTATAATCTGAAAAAGAAAGTCCCAGGATCATGGTGACTACAAAAAGGAAAAAAGTGGAAATTCCTGAAAATAGCAGTACGGTAAGGAATTTAGACAAAATGAATTCTTTTTTGCTCAGGCCATCGATAAGGTTCTGTTTAATGGTGCGGTTACTGTATTCATTAGACATCATAGAAACAATCACGATTGCCAGGAATAATTTGAGTAATGCGGCGATATAGCTGTTAAAATGCCAGATGTATGGGAAATTAAATATTCCCTGGTCTGCCACCCTGAATTCTATATTGCCAATATTGAATTCTATAGAAGCGATGAGCGCGATAAACGTGATCAGGATAAAATAGGTGATGATCAGGATTCTTGCCGATCTGCTGTAACGCAGTTTGTTATATTCTATTTCGAGTAGGCGTAGCATTAGTTTCTGGCTGTTTGGTTGGTTAATTGCAGGAATTGTTCTTCGAGGCTTTCTTTGCGCTTATTCAAGTAAGATAGCGAAAGGCCTTTTTCAAATAAAAACCTGTTGATTTCATCGGCTTCCATGGGATGATCCAGTATGGCAGTCAGTGTTCCATCCTTATCAGATATCTTCCCAATCTTAGGGTGCACCTCAAGTAATTCCTGCAGTTTCTGCATATCTGCTGCCTTTAATTCAAAGAAGCCATGGCTGTTAATGATCTGGTCTACCGGACCACTGTATAACTTTTTACCCTTTCTGATGATGACTACGTGAGAACATACCTTCTCAACTTCATCAAGGAGATGGGATGCCAGTAGAATAGTGGTTCCTCCGGAAGCGATCTTTCGTATGATCTCCCTGATCTGGTGAATTCCCTGTGGATCCAAACCATTGGTTGGCTCATCTAATATTAGTATCTCCGGGTCATTTAACAGGGCAGAAGCAATAGCCAGCCTCTGTTTCATTCCCAGTGAAAAAGTTTTGAATTTACTGTCCTTACGGTCCAGTAATCCAACGATCTCTAATTTCTCCTGGATCTTGTTAAGCCTGGTTCCCTTGATCTTGCATACCAGCTTTAGATTCTGCTCAGCAGTCATATAGGGGTAAAAATTAGGATGTTCGATGATCGCGCCTACTTTCTTTAGAGCGTCATGAGTGGACATATTTCCATCAAACCATTGAAAATTTCCGGAGGTTTTATTCACAACATTCAGGACCATTCCCAGAGTAGTGGATTTACCACTTCCATTTGGACCTAAAATCCCGTAAACATTTCCTTTTTCGATGCTAAAACTTAAATTATCAACGGCGGTGATCCTGCCGAATTTTTTGGTCAGGTTATTTAAACTTAAAATTGTTTCCAAGATTGTTGAAGTGTTTAAAATACGACGTCTAAAATAGGATTTTGTTACAGGTTTCCTTATAATAAGCTTAATTTTGAGCAAAACCACCAATTCTATGGATGAGAAACTGATGTCGAAGAAGAAGCCGGCATTTCCAATCAATGATCGCTTCAATAGATATCTCGCAAAATATAACCGGAATACCAAGATTCCGGTATTTTATGATGATCTTTTGAGATTTTCTGGTTCTATAGTGGTTTATGATCAACATGATGAAGATACCTTCTGGGTGCGTTGTTATTATCCAGATCACGAAAGGATTGAGATCGATTATAGTCTCAAAAAAGTCTATACCATTCTGCATTCAGACGGTAGTGAAGATTCCCTGGATTATCTTAATGTAGATGCCATAGACTATTGTACCTTCGGTAATTCCAAGCCTTTCCGTATAAAGGTTCGTAATATCCTGAATGATAGTTTTACCTATTTCTACGTGAAAAAAGCAGATGCATCCAGGTTATATGGACTGGAATTTGAACATTTACTTTCTCCTCACCGTATCAATTTCCTGGTCTATAAGGATACACTTATTGAAGAGCATATTGCCGGGATCCCCGGAGATGTTTTTATTGAAGATCATTTGCCAGAATGTGACCTGAGAGCTCAAACCCAGATCGCAAAACAATTTGTAAAATTCAACGAGAGATGTACCGTGAGGCTATTGGGAGATATGAGATCTTATAATTACGTTGTGATCCCAACACATGATTTCGATCATGTGGAATACCAGATTAGAGCCATTGATTTTGACCAGCAATGTTTCGAGGGGAATTTAAAGGTATACCGTCCACAATTTTTTAAAGAAAATTATAAGATGGTAAAACTGGTTTCAGAAAAACTGGAGGATTCATCAATAGAGCAATATAGAAAGGAGGAGCGTTCCCTTCTTGCCAAGAGGATGATTAATACTCAAAGCCGGTATAAGGAACTTATTAGATGTATGATCAATGATAATGTTTCTACGAAAGAAAACGTCAAGGAATTAAGAAATGACCTATATGCGTTCTCTAAAGACATGAAATTTAAACGCGCCAGCACCATGGGCCAGATCCTGAGAACAGCCCTTGATTTTGTGAAGCGTAATTATGAAAATGTGAATATGCAGCGACTGCTGCAATAAGGATTGAGGTATAAAAAAAAAGGGAAGCATTTAGACAATGGCTTCCCTTTTAATCTTTTATCTCAAAGATTTAGTTTTTCTCTTCTTTATTAAAATATACCAGGTAATAGTACATTTGTTTTTCTTCGTCCCAGCCTTTTTCTACAAATTTCTCTGCAGAATCTGCATTCACAAAATCCATTTTAATTTGAATATTTGTATCCAGGGTGATCACGTTCTTGATCTTTTTCCTTGCATCGGTTACTGCCTTGTTGGCAATAGGGAAGTTGGTTAGATCTTCTACCTTGTATTTTGGAGCTTTTTCAATTTTATAATTCTGAAACTCCGGGATTAGCGCCGGGTTATCAATCACAGAATTGATATAGTTACTTTCCTCGAAATCATCATTTTTGGCAAAGTAATCCATACTTCTGTTCATGAACATCACTTCCTGCTTCTTGTCTTCTGCCGGCAATACCACGTCTTTAGCGAAGTTTTTAGCAAAGTTCAGGTAGTTCTTGGTGAAATAGTTCTCATCTGCCAGCACATCCACTCCCAGGAAATTTTCCAGCCAGTACTTGGTGTCATATCGATTGGA
>JBFGDP010000209.1:0-4397 GCA_041580575.1 Christiangramia sp. | reverse complement strand
ATAGATAATATCGAGATCAATAAGTTTGCAGACCTCACCGGTTATATTAACTCTAAAAGACCCGGTGATGAAGTGCTGGTGAAGTTAATGAGAGATGGGAAGGAAAAAGAGGTAAATGTAAAGTTAACAAAGCTAGACACTTACCGTATGCCAGCATTAGGTCTCGAAGTTGCAAATGCCAGCGAGGAAGAGTTAAAGGCATATAATGCCCCATATGGAGTAAGGATCAATCGAATGCTTACAGAAGGATTACCATCTGCAGACCTGGTCGGAGGAATCATTTCTGAAATAAACGGACAAAAGGTTACCTCGGTAAGGGACGTGGAAGAGATCATGCAAAACCGCACCAGGTCTAACCCAATTGTTATAGTTTTTTATACTCAAAAAGGAGAAAAACAGCGTATGATCTGGAAATAATTCTGAATACTTCCAGCAGAATCGACCCTTCCAAACCGGAAGGGTTTTTTATTGAAAAAAGACTTTACGAAAACGTTTGAAATCTATACTTTTGGCGAAAATTTATAACAACATAACTCAACATGGACTTTAATAAAGTTTACGAAAAAGAACTTTCTTTCCAGGCAGATCGCCGTAAAGCTACCGTAGAATTTATAAATATTGTAAGTGACCTATGGTATGATAAATCTATTGAGCTTGTGCTCTTCAGAAATCAATTGATCAACAGGAATGTAAGTGATATTCTGGACCTTCATGAATATGCCGGTGAATTTGTGGGCAAACCTATTTCAATTTTTGATTCGGTAGAGATTGCAAAGGCGATCCAGGATCTTAAATTACCTCCTTCTAAACTGGATATTGGTAAATTAACTTACGAATTCCATCTTGATGGGCAACCACACTCCAATGCCATGGCCTTTGTCTCCAGCAAACTTAGCGATGCCCAGAAAAATGGAGCAGTAATCCCTAAGGATGTCGTATTATATGGTTTTGGAAGAATAGGGAGACTTGTAGCGCGTGAGTTAATGACCAGGACGGGTAAAGGAAATCAGATGCGCCTTAGAGCGATCGTAACTCGGGGAAAGGTAGATCAAAGTGTACTGGAAAAAAGAGCTTCTCTATTAAAAAGTGACTCGGTTCATGGACCATTCAGCGGGACTGTAAATGTTGATGTTGAAAATTCGGCACTTATCATAAACGGCACAACCGTGCATATGATCTCAGCCAACCAGCCAGAAGATATCGATTATACTCAGTATGGAATAAACAATGCCCTTATCATCGACAATACAGGAGCTTTCAGAGACAAGGAAGCCTTAAGCAGGCATTTAGTTTCCAAAGGAGCAGCCAAGGTTCTTCTTACCGCCCCGGGCAAAGGTATTCCTAATATTGTGCATGGGGTAAATCAAAAAGAGTACTGTCCAGATGAGATCGATATATTTTCAGCTGCTTCCTGTACCACCAATGCAATCACACCTGTTTTAAAGGCGATACAGGATTCTTTTGGAGTGATCCATGGTCACCTGGAAACTATACATGCCTATACTAATGACCAGAACCTGGTAGATAATATGCACAGTAAATACCGCAGAGGACGTGCCGCAGGTCTTAATATGGTTATAACTGAAACAGGTGCTGGAAAAGCGGTTTCCAAAGCTTTACCGGTTTTTGAAGGAAAACTCACATCAAACGCCATAAGAGTGCCTGTGCCAAATGGATCCCTGGCAATTCTTAATTTGGAAATAGAAAAAGAGACCAATCTGGAAGAGGTTAATAAGGTTCTTAAAAAATATGCTCTCGAAGGTGATCTGGTTGAACAGATACAATACTCGGTAGATAACGAACTGGTATCTTCAGACATCATTGGATCTTCGGCTCCCGCCATTTATGACAGTAACGCTACCATTGTTTCTGCAGACGGTAAAAATGTGATCCTATATATATGGTACGATAATGAATATGGCTACAGCCACCAGGTAATAAGGCTCGCCAAATATATCTCCAAAGTAAGACGATATACCTATTATTAGAATACATTATTTTTTCAAAAAAAGACCCCGCCATTGTCGGGGTTTTTTTATTTTTGCAGCAGTTTTAAAATATAAAAAACTGATTCAAAACAATTTAAATTTTACAATTAGCGAATTTCTTCCCGAAAATCTGAAATATACTAACCCATCCATTCGCTCGTTGTTTTATGAACTTAACAAAAATCAATTTCCAGAGAAATGAGTAACAAACTTTACATTGTAGCTGCTTTTGTTATTGCTAGTGTATTTCAGATGAATGCCCAAAATGACAGCCTCCAGACGGAGACCCCTATCCAGGATGAATTTTCTGCCCTTATCCAGGAATCTAATAATTATCAGGGCTATAAAGTGGTAGATTATGACAAGCTGATCGAACTAAGGAATACCACCAGAAATTATATTACAGAATTAAAAGAAGAGATCATTGTACATAAAAATACGGTAGATCAGCAGAATGATGAGATCCAGAAGCTCAAATCGGAACTTGAATCTACGCAGGAAGATCTTAAACGCGTTTCAGAAGAAAAGGATGCTCTGATGTTTTTGGGTATGCCTTTCAGTAAAAGTGGTTACAAAAGCATGATGTGGGGCATCGTGGCTGCACTGGTAGTGATCCTGCTGATCATATTTTTTAGATATAAGAGTTCTCATGCCGCTACCAAGGATGCTCAGCAGAAACTCCATGAGACCGAAAAGGAATTTGATGCATACAGGACAAAAGCTTTAGAGAAGGAACAACGATTGGGAAGAATGCTTCAGGACGAACGCAATAAGACCAGCGGTAATCTGTAATCTCAAAAGCACGGCCTAACCTACAACTTACACTAGCATGCGCATAGACATCATTACGGTAGTTCCCGATATTCTTAAGAGTCCCTTTGAAGCTTCTATTCTCCAGAGAGCAATTCAAAAAGGATTGGTCGAGATACATCTGCATAACCTTAGAGATTATACTACAGACAATTATAAGCAGGTAGATGATTATCAGTTTGGAGGAGGCGCCGGCATGGTAATGATGATTGAGCCTATAGATAAGTGTATCACAAAACTAAAGAAAGAAAGAGAATATCAGGAAGTCATATATATGACCCCCGATGGTGAAAGATTACAACAAAAAATGGCCAATAGACTATCACTATATGAGAATATCATCATTCTTTGTGGACATTATAAAGGAGTAGATCAACGAGTAAGAGATCAATTTATCACCAGAGAAATTTCTATAGGAGATTATGTACTTTCTGGCGGAGAGCTAGGAGCCGCAGTTTTATGTGACAGTATCATCAGGTTAATACCGGGTGTGTTAGGAAATGAAACCTCTGCCCTAACCGACTCTTTCCAGGATAATTTGCTCGCTCCACCGGTATACACTAGACCGGCGGAATATAAAGGATGGGAAGTACCAGAAATACTGACTTCCGGAAATTTCCCAAAGATCGAGGCCTGGCGTGAGAACGAGGCTTATGAAAGGACGAAGAGATTAAGACCCGACTTATTAGAAGAAGAGTAATTTTTTCTATAACAGGCTTGTACAATAATATAAATTGATTAATTTTGCACTCATTCTAAAATAACCTCTGGCGATAACCGTGCATGTTGTTTTGGATTTTACTTTTAAAAAAATAAAGATGGAATCGTTAGTAAAATACGTTCAGGACGAATTCGTAGAAAGAAAAGATCTACCTGAGTTTGCAGCAGGAGATACTATTACTGTTTATTACGAAATTAAAGAGGGCCAGAAGACCAGAACTCAGTTCTTTAGAGGTGTTGTGATCCAGTTAAGAGGAACAGGTTCTTCTCAAACTTTCACGATTAGAAAGATGAGTGGTACGGTAGGTGTGGAAAGAATTTTCCCAATCAACCTTCCAGCTATTCAGAAGATCGAGGTGAACAAGAAAGGTAAAGTTAGAAGAGCAAGAATTTTCTACTTTAGAGGTCTTACCGGTAAGAAAGCTCGTATTAAAGAAGCGATCAGAAAATCATAATTCTTTAATTAGAATCTTAAAAAGCCCCGAGTTTTCGGGGCTTTTTTTATACCCTTAACTTACTGAAAACATAAGGATTAAGTGTTAAATTTTTTCTCGGAAAAACGGTTTATCATTATCTTTATAATTGGAAATTTGGTTTGTTGATAATGACAACAGGATTTTTTAACAAGAGCGATTTCCCTGTAAAGCACGTTCTTTACATATGTTTTTACCTTCTATATAACATTTAATATTTTGATTCTTCAGGATAAGTTTGAAAGGTAAAAATAGAATTGATCATATCTTAGTTCCTTTAAGATATGATCAGATTGAAACAGTCACACGAGAAAGCTTAAAACGCTTATTATCATCAGAGTGATTCAACACTGTTTCAATTGAAGCCATTTCATTTTAGCAATTAAGATGAAATGGCTTTTTTATT
>JBFGDP010000208.1:0-4401 GCA_041580575.1 Christiangramia sp. | reverse complement strand
TTTACCTTGGTTTTGACTATGGAATAACAGATGCCTTAACCGTGGGGATAGGGAGAAGCAAATTTAATGAATCTTACAGCGGACTGGTAAAATACAGGCTGCTTTGGCAGGAAGAGGAAGGTATGCCCTTGTCTGTTACACTCTTTGGACAAAGCAGCTGGATAACCCGGGAGCCTTTTTCCAGGAATGAATTTGAAAATGAGTCAGACCGTATCTCCCATTTCATGCAGGTGATCGTAGCCAGGAAATTTAGTCCCGGGGTATCTGTGATGATCAATCCCGGATACCTGATAAGGCCGGAAGCACAGGTTCAGGATTTTGAAGATTCAGATAATCTTTTTTCGCTTGGATTCGGGGCAAGGGTAAAGATCCTTAAGAGAATATCGATCATTGCAGACTATACCATTGTAAACGGCCTTAGCAGGCCAGATGAACTGGGAATCGATTACTATAATCCTTTTGGAGTAGGAGTTGAGATCGAAACAGGTGGTCACGTATTTGCATTAAATTTCCAGAATTCGCAGGCAATTATTGCTAATAATTTTATACCCAATACGACTAAATCCTGGACAGATGGTGGAGTTAGATTTGGCTTCATGATTTCAAGAAATTTTAATCTAGGACCCAGGAGAACTATTAACTAATTGTTGAACTTATTAAAACCAGAATTATGAAAAGAGGTGAATTTATAGTTAAAGGAGTGTTGCTGGCATGCTCGGGAGCTTGTGTAATGTCTGCCTGTAGTTCCAGTGATGATGGCGGGACCTCTAACAATCCTCCGGGAAATGGCGGTCCGGCTACAGTTGCCGTTAGTTTATCTAATTTAGCCCAGGTGGGTGATCAAATTAGTAGTAACGGAGTGTTATTCTTCAGGATCGGAGAGGGCAATACTTCTGCAGATTTTGTCGCAACCGAGTCGGTATGTCCCCATCAGGGAGGCCAATTGGTTTGGCAGGAAGACCAGGGATATATAGAGTGTCAACTGCATTTCGCCCGGTATGAAGATGATGGGGATGTGATAAGAGGTCCGCAGGGCGCTTCCGGTTCTACCAGGGATTTAAGAGTATACTCGACCAGTATTAGCGGTAATACCATTACAGCCACCATAGGCTAAATAATAGCCAAAATTTGAGTACGTGTTTCTCCGTAAAGTTTCCGGGGGTGAATGTCACGTATTTGTTGGTTTTCGGTTTTATCATTCTGCTTTCTTCTCTTACTTTTGCAGCTATGATAATTACAGATACCCATACGCATTTATACAGTGAATCTTTTGATGGAGATCGTCATCAAGCCATTCAAGAGGCTATTGATAACGGCGTTGAGAGATTCTTTATTCCCGCCATAGATTCTGAGACTACCCAGAGTATGTATGATCTGGAAAGAGAATTTCCGGAGAATATTTTCCTAATGATGGGCCTGCATCCAACACATGTAAAAGAGAACTTCGAGGATGAACTGAAGCATGTAGAGGAAGAGTTGGATAAGCGAAAGTTTTATGCCGTTGGTGAAATTGGTATCGATCTGTACTGGGATAAATCTACGCTGGAGATCCAGAAGAAAGCTTTTAAAAGGCAGATAGAAATGGCAAAGAGCAGAAATTTGCCGATCGTTATTCATTGTCGTGAAGCATTTGATGAGATCTTTGAAGTGCTTGAGGAAGTAAAGGATCAAAAGCTCTTTGGAATCTTTCATTGCTTTACCGGGAACCTGGAGCAGGCCAAAAGAGCATTATCCTTCAACATGAAACTGGGGATTGGCGGAGTAGTTACTTTTAAAAACGGAGGTATAGATAAGTTTATTACTCAGATTCCTTTAAATGAGATCGTTCTTGAAACCGATGCTCCATACCTGGCGCCAAAACCTTACAGGGGGAAAAGGAACGACCCCGTCTACATTCTAAAAGTGGCAGAAAAGTTAGCAGAACTTTATGAGCTGCCGGTAGAAAAGATTGCAGAGGTGACCACAAAAAACTCCAAGGAAATTTTTGGAATTTAAAGCTGTTAAACAGAATTTTTGTTCATTTGTCAAAATAATTTGAGAATAGGTGCAAAATTTTGATGATATAAGATTCTATAAGGATGAAGAGGTAAATGATGCTCTGCGTGAATACGTAAAACATCCTATGGTAAAGGCTTTGTTGCAATTCACTTTTCCAGAACTAAAATTTAGTGATATACTGGCAATAACCAAAAATTGCCATTCTATTGCCGATTTTCAAAGCAAGGTGATCTACCTGAGTGTAGAGAAGGTTTTAGAGAAAACCAGTGAAGGTTTAAGCGATAAAGGTTTCGATAACCTGGATTGCAACGAGTCTTATTTTTATATTTCAAATCATAGGGATATAATTCTTGATACATCTCTTATCAATTATACCTTATATAATCACGATCTGGTGATGACGGCTTCAGCAATCGGTGATAATCTTGTTCAAAAGCCATTTTTAATGGCCTTATCTAAACTGAACCGTAATTTCCTTGTTCTTCGAAACCAGAGTCCCCGGGAAATGTTGAAGAGTTCCCTGAAACTTTCCCAATATATAAGAAAGCTGCTGCTGGAAGATAAAAGATCTGTCTGGATGGCGCAGAGGGAAGGGAGAACCAAAGATGGTAATGATTTTACGCAACAAGGTGTTCTTAAAATGCTGGGGATGGCCAAAGGAGATCTGGACATACTCGATTATTTCGCCAGGCTGAAGATAGTTCCAGTGGCAATATCTTATGAATTCGATCCTACAGATATGCTTAAAATGCCTGAAGTCTTGGCCAAAAGAAAGCAAGAAGAGTATAAAAAGACTGCCAATGAAGATTTCAACAGCATCATGCAGGGGGCCATGGGACAAAAAGGTAGGATTGAGATCACCGCGGGCCAGGTGCTTACAACTGAAGATTTTGATGCAATCAGAAATAAGGAATTATCTATTAATGATCAGCTGAAAGAGGTTTCTACCCTTATAGATAACGCTATTTATCGCAACTATAAACTGTGGCCTGCGAATTATATCGCCCATGATCTCCTGAAAAACGAAAACAGGTTTGCAGAGCATTATACAGAGAAAGAGAAAAGGCAATTCGACAGGCGTATAAGTAGACGGGTGGATGTGAAAAATCCTTTGGCCCTGAATAGTTATTTATTGATGTATGCCAATCCTGTGGTAAACAAAATGTCTTTAAATGAAGAGTAGATCAAGGATCTTACTGATTTATACCGGTGGAACCATCGGGATGATAAAAGACTATGATACCGGGGCCCTTAAGGCATTTAATTTCGATGAGCTTTTACAGAACATCCCGGAGTTAAAGATCCTGGAACATGAAATCGAAACCCTGAGCTTTGATGACCCCATAGATTCCTCTAATATGAATCCGGAATATTGGGAAAAAATAGCAGGGACGATCCACCAACATTATAGTGAATATGACGGTTTCGTTGTGTTACATGGGAGTGATACCATGTCTTACACGGCGTCTGCTCTCAGCTTTATGTTTGAAAATCTTACCAAACCCATCATCTTCACGGGATCTCAATTACCTATAGGAGACCTGCGTACAGATGCCAAGGAAAATCTTATTACGAGTATACAGATTGCCGGACTGCAGAAAAACGGGAAACCGGTGATCACTGAAGTTGGGTTGTATTTTGAATATAAGTTGTACCGGGCTAATCGTACCACCAAGGTTAATGCTGAGCACTTCCAGGCCTTTGCCTCTATGAATCATCCGGCTTTGGCTGAATCTGGAGTGTATCTTTCCGTAAATTATAAATCACTGTGGAAGCCCAACCGTAAACAGAAGACCAGATTGCATACAGGTTTTAATAATGAGGTACTCATTTTAAAGATGTTTCCCGGTATCACGAAAAGTACTGTAGAGTATATGTTGTCAAAAGAGAACCTGAAAGGGGTCATCCTGGAAACTTATGGTAGTGGGAATGCACCCAATGCTCCATGGTTTCTGGATATACTTAAGGAAAAAATAAAAGGGGGTTTACGGGTCATAAACGTAACTCAGTGTACCGGCGGTAGTGTGACCATGGGGCAATATGAAACCAGTGTTGGGCTCAAAAAGGTAGGGGTGGTCTCGGGAAAAGACATCACTACCGAGGCTGCAGTCTCTAAATTGATGTACCTTTTAGGGAAAGATCTTTCCCCTAAAGTGTTCAAGACCATCTTTGAAACCTCCCTGAGAGGTGAAATGTCCTAAAATTAACGGAAGGTACTTGACGGGGAAGTTTTTTTTTTGTTATTTGCCGACCCTAAAGAAAACAGAGAGGTGGCCGAGTGGTCGAAGGCGCACGCCTGGAAAGTGTGTATACGTCACAAGCGTATCGAGGGTTCGAATCCCTTCCTCTCTGCTAAGTGTTTTATTAAAAATAATTTATATCTTTAACCCTTTAACTAATTAA
>JBFGDP010000207.1:0-4428 GCA_041580575.1 Christiangramia sp. | reverse complement strand
TAGGAACCTTAAAGGCGTGTACCGAGTAATGTACCGCCAGGTATCCCGCATATCCTATAAGGAATCCGGCCAGAAATCCAAAAACATAATCTCCCAGGACAGCCCGGTAAATTATAAACAAAACTGTGGCTATCACCAGGCTTAATACCGGTGGCATGGCCAGTCGGGATTTATCTTTAGGATAATCGTGGTGTACACCGTGCATGGTGTATGAAATTTTTTGCTTTCTTGGAGTAGTAGCAGGGATATGATATAAATACCTGTGCATCACATACTCGATAAAGGTAAAAAAGAACAGGCCTGCCAGAAATAATCCCACCATAGCCGGTACTTCAAAACCTTTCTCGATAATGCCATAATAAACCAGAGCTGCAGCGATCACTCCAAAAATGATCAATGGAATTGAGATATGAGTGTGCGTAAGCTTCTCCAGAATAGGGTTGTTGAACAACTTGGGTGAACCCTTATGTTTTGGTCTTTTTAATTTCGTTGATTCCATACTTCAGTTACAGTTTAAAAAAGTCCATGTAATTCACCATCGATCCTGTTTATGATATCACCAAGATCCTCAGGATTATCTACAAAGTTAATATTATCTACATCAATAATTAATAAATTTCCCTTATCATAATTATGAACCCAGGCTTCATAGCGCTCATTTAATCTGCTTAGGTAATCTATCGAGATCGTATTCTCATAATCACGCCCACGGCTATGAATTTGAGCTACTAGATTGGGGATGCTGCTTCTTAAATAAATAAGAAGATCGGGTCCCTGTACTACACTTTCCATGAGATCAAAAAGTGACTTGTAATTTTCAAAATCACGATTAGTCATTAGGCCCATGGCATGAAGGTTTGGCGCGAAAATATAGGCGTCTTCATAAATAGTTCTGTCCTGTATGATCTTTTTACCACTTTCCCTTATCTGTAAAATTTGTCTGAATCTGCTATTAAGGAAATAGATCTGCAGGTTAAACGACCAGCGCTCCATTTTGTTATAAAAGTCTTCCAGGTATGGGTTTTCCAGAACATCTTCAAATTGAGGTTCCCAGTTGTAATGTTTGGCTAGTAATCTGGTTAGAGTGGTCTTTCCTGCACCAATGTTTCCGGCGATGGCTACATGCATAATTTATCTTCTTAGGCTGAATTAAGGTCTGTAAAGATAAAATAATTGAATTAAAATGGGAGCTCTTAGAGAAGTAGTAGAGAGAATTTTTTAACTCTATACACTAAAAGTTGATTAGGGTGCTTAAACTTCTGATCCTTAGTTTTTTAGATTGGAATATACCCGGTGCTCGTATCAGATTTTAAGTATTCTTGCTAGACAGGTTGTTGTCTTTTTAAATTTTAAGTCTTTAGCATTCACTATTCTAAAATATATCCTGAAGGCAGGTAGCACATTTGGCATAGGTCCAGATACAGTCAGTAAAATCGGTTAGCATATGAAAGAATAATCCAATAGAAATTAGTTTTAAAACCTTGTTCCTTATAAATATCATTCCCAATACATAGAGGGTAATGGCGATCTCTGAGTGTAGCGGGTGAAACCCTATACTACAACGTTCTGGATCGAACATGGGCACGGCCAGCAAATGATCCAGATCCACCAGCATGGTTGCGGCAAGTATAAGCCAGTATTTTAACCATTTTTCCTTATCGTATAAATACGCAATGATCCCAATAGCAAGGAAATGAAGAGAATAATGTACGATCTGTTGCAGGAGCATCTGTATGCTATCTATTGATTTTCTCTATTTCTTTCGTTTTCGTCTTCCTCGGGTTGCAGGAGCTTATTAAGTTTTCTTTCTAAGGCAATATACCTTGAAAATCCTACGATGATGAAAAGTATACAAATAAATAGAGATAGATAACCTACCCACATGAGGCTAATACCCTGGTATTCCTTAATTTGTAATAAGGCCAGGCCACTGATTAAAAGGTAAATAGACGCCCTGATGTAAGATAATAAGGTACGTTCGTTAGCAAGTTTTGTCCTTTCTAAAGCCAGATGCTCGCGAACCAGCTTCTCATCTATTATTCTTGTTTTAAACGGGTTGTGCAGTTTTACTCTTCTCATGCTCAAAAAGGAAAAAATATCGGTATTATAAAAGACGCCGCGATCCAGATGATAAAGTTAAGCGGTGTGCCGAACTTTATGAAATCCCTGAACCGGTAATTTCCCGGAGCGTAAACCATAGTATTAACAGGATAGCTTACGGGCGTCATAAAGGTAAGGGAACAGGCGAACATCACCCCGATTAAAAAAGGTTTTTCGCTCACCTGCATGGCCGCAGCAAGACTTATAACAATCGGCGTCATCAATGCTGCAGCTGCTTTGCTCGACAAAACGTTAGTACTCAAAAAAGTAAAAAGAAAGATTAAGCTTAAGGTGTACCTAGGATCCATTCCCCCCAGGGATTCGTAAATATACTGGGATATAACCTCAGACCCACCGGTCTTTTCCAGTGCTTTTCCCATGGAGAGTACACCGGCGATCATAAAGATCACTTTCCACTCTATAGCCTCATAGGCTTCCTGTGGTTTTAAGATGGTTAAGGTGACCAGCAAAAGGCTTCCTATCATGGCGCTGATCAGGATCGAGGTAATATTAAAAGCGGCTGCGCTCACCACACCTATAACGATTAGTAGTGCAGGAATCGCCTTTTTATAATCCACGCTTCTTCCCTGGTATTCAGAAAGGGTAACAATTAACTTTTCTGAAGTTAAAAGTTGGATGGCTTTCTCTGAAGCGAAAAGAAGCATCATATCTCCTTCCCTGAGAATGACCTGGGAGACGTCCTCTGTAATGGTCTCTTTTCGATGTCTTATCGCCAGTACTGATGCATAATAGGTGCTGCGAAAATTGATCTGCTTTATAGACCTGCCGGCGAGTTCAGACCCATAAGGGATCATGACCTCGTATATCTTTTTTTCTTCATTAGGTGGAGAATTGTTTGGTGTTAGAGTATCTTTTGGTTCCACCACCTGCACATTCTCCTTATCGCCACGTACAGATAATCCCTTCTTCTCCTTAAGTTTAGCCAGGTTTACGGGATCTACAAGTATTCTAACAAGGTCATCTTCACGTAAAACTGTTTCGCCATTAATTTCGTAAACCCGGTAATGTTTTCTTTTTATCCTTAAGATCTGGACCTTATAATCGTTTACCAATTTTGATTCTGAAATAGACCGGTCTACATCATCACTATCGCTATGAAGTTCGATCTCGGCCATATATTTTTCGGCCTCCTTTTTTAGACCGCCTCCGTCGGGGCTATCTCTTTTAGGTAACAATATGGGGCCAACTATAAAGATATAGGTCAGCCCAATAGACAGTAAACACAAGGCTGCCAGGGAAAATTCGAACATGCCGAAGGCCTCTGATCCTAATTTTTCAGCATAACTGCTCACAAGAATGTTAGTGGAGGTGCCAATAAGCGTACAGGTACCTCCAAATAAAGCCGAGAAGGAAATAGGTATTAACAATCTTGCCGGGCTAATTCCGGCTTCACGACATACCAGCAGGGCTACAGGTATTAGAATGGCTACTACGGCTGAATCATTGATAAAGGCCGAAAGTACCGCTGAGGTAATACATAGGGAGACGAGTGCAAAAAAATAATTTATTCTCGCGATCTTAATCAGTTTGGCGCTTAGACCGTCGATCAGCCCAGATTTAAAAACGGCCGCACTTACTACGAACATACACCCCCGGGTGATCGTCGCGGGGTGATTGAATCCAGAAAAACCTTCTTCAGGACTTAAGACCCCGGAAACTATGAACAGGGCCATAATGATAATGGAAGTTGTATCTATCGAGAAATAATCGCGCACAAAGAGAATGATCCCTATAATGATTATTGCTACGGTTAGATATAATTCCATCAGCTAAATGGTTGGTTATTCGATGTGTAGATCTATTTAAAGATAGCATTTCTTTTATTTATCTTCAGTAAAAAGTACATTTCGACCTGAAATACCTGGATAGAAAAAGTGAGGTTTGCTTAAAAGTTTAATTGCATTGACAAGTAGAAGTATAAGTGGTCAATTGCAACCAGTACATAAATTTCTGTTAAAATCTGTAATGTAGGCAGCGAATGTTCCCAGCCATATACAGCCAAGATATTAGTCACTTAGTTGTGGAGAGAGCTTAAAAAGGTAAATTTTCCAGGTCCACATTTCCCCCGGAGATTATGATCCCTATCTTTTTTTCTCTAAAGCGCCCTTTTTCTTTAATAACAGCAGCAAGGGCTACCGCACTGGAGGGTTCAACGACGATCTTCATTCTTTCCCAGATCAATCTTAATGCACTTCTTATCTCTTCTTCAGTCACCCTGACGATTTCCTGAACATGCTCCAGTATGATCGGAAAATTCTTATCTCCCAATTGTGTTTTCAATCCATCTGCTATGGTATTTGCTGAAGT
>JBFGDP010000206.1:0-4442 GCA_041580575.1 Christiangramia sp. | reverse complement strand
TTTTTGACATTAGAGAAAAGCGATTTTACATCTCCTTTCAAAAAGTTATCTACACAGGCATCGGTTTGCTTAATAAACTGATCTTTCAACATTTTTCTGAAAGGTTCCTGTTTCATATTCTCCATAAAGATACTCACCATAGGTGCGGTATCTCCAGTAATTCCGCTATCTAATAGAAACACTGCCCCGGTGCCATTCTCAGTTTGAGATGGAATACCGGCCGGTTCGATATTTTCTTTTGAATTAATAAGAATTGGAATGCTCAAATAGGAATTCAAAGGATCCAGTCCTGAAGATTTTCCGTGAAAGAAAGACTCCATTTCCCCAAATATCTTCTTAAGTTTTAACAGCTTGTCTCTGGTTAGATTTTCCAGGACAGTGATCTTATCTTTCGCATATTTATCGTAGATGGCAGCTACTAATGCACCGCTACTTCCAACTCCGTAACCCTGGGGGATACTGGAATCGAAATACATCCCTTTTGAAATATCCTCCCTAAGATCATCAAGGTCAAACTGAACCAAGGAAGGATTTTTTTCCTGGAGTTCTTCCAGGTAAGAAGCAAATTTCTTCAGATTTTCATTCGACTTTCTGGAGGCCTCCCCCAGATCTTCGTCCAGTTTAAGCGCGCCATTATAAAAGTTATAAGGAATAGATAAACCCTTGGAATCTTTAATGATCCCGTACTCTCCAAAGAGAAGTATTTTCGAATAAAAAAGCGGTCCTTTCATAGTATGTTCAAATTGACAATGGAAAATTGAAAATTGACAATTATTTCGATTTTGAGGTCTTTATAATAGATGTCAATAATTTTAAAATTTCACCCAGGTCTTCATTTAATTCATTGTATTCCAGAGAGCTAATATAGTTAGTTTCTTTCAAAAGGTCTAACCAGTAATCTGTTTCGTTAGCTTCTTTTAGTGCTATAGACAGTTTATGGATAAAATCTGCCCGGCTTTCAGCCTGTTCAGATTCTCTAACCATAGCCCCAATAGATGTGCCGGAACGTAATAATTGACGTGAAAGTACAAACTCTTTCTTTTCACCGATTATTGATTTATATAAATTAACAATTTTTACAGAGAAGGTAAAACTTTTGATTTTAATCACGTTCTCTTTCATCAATTGTACATTATCAATTATCAACTATTGAGGCTCCACCTCCAACTTGGTCGCAAATATAGTGCCCGTTTTGACAATACACAACTAACTCATTATTAATGAATTCTAAAATTTTAGTTTCATGATTTTCAGGGTATAAAACGTGCACATTTGCTCCGGCATCCAGCGTGAAGCAAACCGGGATTCCGGTAGATTTTCTAAAGGACCAGATCTTATTAATTATCTCTAATGTGTCTGGTTTCATGAGGATAAAATAAGGCAGGCTGCTCATCATCATAGCATGCAGGGTTAGCGCTTCGCTTTCCACGATCTTTATAAATTCTGTGGTGTCACCCTTTTCTAAAACCGGGATGAGCTTATTCATATTATCGTGAGCCTGTTCAAAACGTCTTTCAGCAAAAGGGTGACCATGCATCAGGTCATGACCCACGGTGCTGCTTACTTGTTTTTCTCCTTTATCCACGAGTAAGATGGTATCCTTAAATGATTTAAAGATATCATGGACTTTATGAGGATATTTTATAGCAAATTCATCAGACGAACCCGGGATTTTTTGATGTTTCCCCCATACAACCAGTCCACCTTCGATACTTCTCGAGGCACTGCCCGATCCCAATCTGGCTAAAAACGAAGACTTTTTTAAAAAATATTCTTCTTCCATTGAAGGATATAACTCCCGTTCCAGGACCATTATGCAAAGCGCAATGGCGCTCATACCACTTGCAGAAGAGGCAATTCCGCTACTATGTGGAAAAGAATTTTCACTATGGATCTCAAACTTAAATTCCCTCAGGTAGGGGCAGTATTTTTCTATTCTTTCGAAGAACTTGGAGATCTTTGGTTTAAAATCCTGTTTAGCTTTTCCTTCGAAATAAAAATCAAAGTCAAATCCAGAAGTTTTTGATTCTTCCTTTATTCTGGAATACTTAAGAGTGGTTGTACTTTGGCAATTATCTAGAGTGAAACTGATAGATGGGTTGGCCGGAATCTGATTCTCCTTTTTCCCCCAGTATTTCACCAGCGCTATATTGCTGGGTGATTGCCAGGTAACTTCTCCAGACTCTATGTATTCAGGTTGCTGTTTGGGAATAAAATCCTTTTGGGTCATCCTCGAAAATTTTTGCCAAAGTTAAACTTTTAAGTCTTGGATTGCGGTATTAGCAATTCAAATAAATTCCTATTTTAGTGTAAATATCCGGCGGTTTATGACTGGTAAACTATTTGTTAGAAGTTCGTTTGCAGTAGCAGTATGCCTCATATTTGGTTTTATGGGAGCTGTGGCCACCCATACCGGTATTGCCAACTGGTATCCTGAATTGAAAAAACCCTGGTTCCACCTGGATGAAGACATTTTCAGCACTATATGGATACTTATGTATGTTCTTATGGGGGTCGCCGCTGGAATCGTATGGAGTAAGGGGTTTTATCACAGGTGGGTGAAAACCGCCCTGATCCATTTTTTATTTCAACTTTCGCTGAATGGCTTCTGGTTCCTACTGTTCTTTGCATTGGAAAAACCATTTTTGGCCCTACTCGATCTACTCATTTTATTTGTGGTCATCTTGTTCACCATCAAGTGGTTTAAGGTCGTTAGCTTAAATGCTGCCTACCTCCTAATTCCTTATGCGGTTTGGGTTCTATTTGCAATAGCCTTCAACTTCGAGATATGGAGGCTTAACTCATAGCCTTTGCGGCTAAATATCCGCCGGTCCAGGCATTTTGAAAATTAAAGCCTCCTGTAATGGCATCGATATTACAGATCTCTCCAGCGAAATAAAGGTTATTATGTAATTTGCTTTCGAAAGTTTTAAAATCTATCTCATGCAGGGCTACGCCTCCGGCTGTAACAAATTCTTCCTTAAAGGTGCTCTTGCCATTAACCTTATAGACCGCCGCGGTTAATTGACGCGCAAGATTTATTAATTCTTCTTTATTCAGGTTAGCCCATTTAGTTTCAGAATTAATTCCGGATGCAGTGACAATACTCTTCCACAATCTTTTTGGAAGATCAAATTGAGGCCGGGTGGCGACCTGTTGTTTAGAAATAGAAAACTTGAGTTCCTTTAACCTTTCTAAAATTTCAGACTCATTAAATCCCGGTAGCCAGTTAATGCTAATGCTGAAGTTGTAATTCAACGCATTTAATTCCCTGGCACCCCAGGCTGACAATTTCAATATTGCAGGTCCGCTCATACCCCAATGGGTTATTAACAGCGGGCCAGAACTCTCAAGTTTACTGTCAATGATTTTTACCTCGGCTTCGGTGGCTACCCCGGCCAGGTCTTTAATTCTTTCATCCTGAATATTGAAAGTGAATAAAGACGGGACCGCGTTAACTATAGAATGCCCCATCTTATTTAGAAGAGACCAGATTTTGGAATTACTACCGGTTGCAAGCATTAATTTCCTGGCCAAGAAAGTGCCTGCATTGGTTTCGAGTTGCCAGAACTCTTCAAATCTTTCAAAATCTTTGAGGCTGGCGCTAGTTCTAATTTCAATATTAAGCCGTTTACACTCTCTGATAAAGCAATCTATAATAGTCTGCGAACTATCGGTTACCGGAAACATTCTACCATCATCCTCCGTTTTTAATTCTATTCCGCGCTGCTCGAACCAGGAGATGGTATCTCCAGTCATGAATTTATGAAATGGACCTCTTAATTCTTTTTCGCCACGGGGATAGCGCTTAACCAGTTCGGCAGGAATGAATTCGGCGTGAGTGACATTGCACCTGCCCCCGCCAGAAACTCGAACTTTGGTTAAGACTTCTTTACCGCGCTCCAGTATTAGTATTTTAAGACCAGGGTTATTTTCTGCAGCATTTATGGCCGTGAAAAAACCCGCCGCACCGCCACCAACAATAACTATATCATATTGATCCAAATCCTCATTTTTTTGAAAAAACAAAAATAGACAGATATTCCGGGCTAAAGAAAATAAGTTTAGGGAGCAAGTTTCAATACAGGGGCATGCAATCGGTTCGGATAATCTGAAATGATACCATCAACCCCAAATTCTATCATTCTCTGGATATCCTCTCTTTCGTTCACCGTCCATACGTTTACTTTGAATCCGGCTTCCTGGCTCATTTTAGTATTATCCCGGGTAATAATTCCCAGGGAAGGATGTATCGCCACTGCCTTAAGTTTCCTGCCTAGCTCGATGGCCTCGGGAACGCTGGCCTTGCTTAAAACAGCGATAGGAACTTCCTTATCCATTTTTCTTATCTCAAATAATTCATTCTTCTGAAAACTGGAGACAATAAAATCTTCATAGCGCCAATTCCCTTCAGCAATCTTTTTCCTGATAATGGTGCTTAC
>JBFGDP010000205.1:0-4444 GCA_041580575.1 Christiangramia sp. | reverse complement strand
GAGAACTTTTATTATGCTAACCAGAACGTCATAATTTCAGCACAGTATTTTGATGAAAACTATCAGTTTGATGCCGGTCGAAATCTAAAAATTTCGATAACTAATAATGAGTCTGAAGAAGATTTTACTTCAGACCTTGTGGTTAAAAACAATTATTACCAGTTCAACGGGGGAGATCTGGAACCAGGTACTTATTCCTTTAAGGTAACCGTGGAAGGTGAAAAGGTGACCAAATCGGGAATTTTTGAAGTAATTGCCTACAACAGTGAACAACAATTTGTTTCCTCTAACCTTACTGGTATGCAGTATCTTGCAGATAACAATGAGACCAGGCTTTATTATCCAGATGAACTTGAGCAACTTGTAAGTACTTTACTGGCCGATGATAAATATAAACCTATTCAAAAAAGCCGTCAAAAAACCTTACCTTTGATCGACTGGTATTACCTTTTGTTTATTCTGATCTTTATTCTTGCCGTGGAATGGTTCTACCGAAAATATCTTGGATTAATTTAAAATCAATATTTATATATGGAAAGATTACCCAAAATTGGCATACCTCTGTTTATTGGTATCGTCATTTTAATAATTGTTATTGCGAAGTCAACAGTGACTATAGATTCTGGTGAAGCCGGCGTTCTATACCGAACCTTTGGTGGTGGTGTGGTTACAGATCAACCGCCTTTATCTGAAGGGTTTCATTTTGTAGCTCCATGGAACAAAGTATTTGTATATGAGGTACGTCAACAATCTATAGATGAAGAAATGCGTGTTCTTTCTTCCAACGGTCTGGAAATTAGCCTGGATGCTTCTGTCTGGTTTCAACCAGAATATGACAAATTAGGTAAATTACACCAGGAGAAAGGAGAGGCCTATATCCAACGTCTGCTTCAACCGGCGATTCGTTCGGCAACCAGAGCAGTAGTAGGGCGTTATAATCCAGAGCAGCTTTACGCAAGTAAAAGAGAAGCAATTCAAAAGGAGATATTTGACGAAACAAACCTTTTACTGGAAGATCAGTATGTTCAGGTAAATGAAGTCCTGGTAAGAGATGTCTCACTCCCATCTACAATTAAAGATGCAATTGAAAGAAAGCTTAGACAGGAGCAGGAATCCTTGGAGTATGAGTTTAGATTGACCAAAGCAGAGCAGGAAGCTGAACGTCAGCGTATCGATGCTGAAGGTAAGGCCACCGCCAACCGAATTTTAAGCGAATCGCTGACAGACAAAGTACTTCAGGAAAAAGGAATTCAGGCTACTATAGAGTTAGCTAAATCGCCTAATGCCAAAGTAGTAGTAATAGGATCTGGCGAAAGTGGAATGCCACTAATTTTAGGCAACAATTAATAAACATATCTTAAAAATAGATTTTCAGGTTTTATTTCTGGAAAATTTATTTAGATTTGCCTTCATAATGAAGAACAATACTGTACATCATCATCATTTATTTATCCACGCTCAGGCGAGGTGAATATGATATGTTGTAATTTTAACTAAATATCATAACCCGTTTGAGAAATCAAACGGGTTTTTTCATTTTTAACAGGACCAATTTAAATTATGAGCAAAGAAAAGTTAAGAATCGCGGTTCAGAAATCAGGGAGATTATTTGAAGATTCCATTGGAATTTTAAAGGATGCCGGTATTTCTATAGACAATGGTAAGGAACAGCTAAAGGCGTCTTCAAGAAATTTTCCTTTAGAAGTTTTATATCTGCGTAATGGAGATATTCCACAGTATCTCAGGGATGGTGTAGTAGATGTGGCAATTATCGGAGAAAATGTTTTGATAGAAAAAGGACAGGATATTATTCGTGGTGAGAAGCTTGGCTTTTCTAAATGCAGGGTCTCTCTTGCAGTACCAAAATCTTTCGAGTACAAGAATATAAAAGATCTGGACGGTCTAAAGATCGCCACTTCTTATCCAAATACAGTGAATGAGTTTTTAAAGGAAAAAGGCATTTCTGCAGAACTGCATATTATTAATGGATCTGTAGAGATCGCACCTAATATTGGTCTTGCCGATGCTATTTGCGATATTGTTTCCAGCGGAAGCACCTTGTTCAAGAATGGTCTCAAAGAAGTAGAAGTAATGCTAAAGAGTGAAGCAGTATTGGCCATTTCTCCTGAAATTTCTGAAGAAAGAAAGAAGATCCTTGAGAAACTGCAATTCAGAATGAAGTCTGTATTGAATGCTAGAACCTCTAAATACATTCTTATGAACGTTCCTAATGAGAAACTGGAAGATGTAATAAAATTGTTACCGGGAATGAGAAGCCCTACAGTTTTACCTTTAGCGGAAGAAGGCTGGAGTTCTGTGCACACCGTGATCAATGAAGAGCGTTTCTGGGAAGTGCTTGATGAACTTAGGAATTTTGGAGCTGAAGGAATCCTGGTAGCACCAATTGAAAAAATGGTAATTTAATAACTGCTGAATAATAAGATTATGAATAAGATATTAAATCCTTCAAAAGCAGACTGGCCCGAGATCCTTAAAAGACCTACTCAAACGGTTGCCGATATTGAGCAAACGGTCAATCAGATCTTTGATGAGATTAGAGTAAAAGGGAATGCTGCCGTTGCGAAATATACCGAGCTGTTTGATGGTATTAAATTTGAAGATCTGAAAGTTTCACATGCCGAAGTTCAAAAAGCTGACAAGGAGATTTCAGCAGAATTGAAGTCGGCAATAAAACTGGCGAAATCCAATATTGAAAAATTCCATGCCGCCCAAAGAACCGATAAGATAAGTGTTGAAACTACCAATGGAGTAAAATGCTGGCAGGAAAAGAAAGCGATCCAGAAGGTTGGCCTTTATATTCCCGGTGGAACCGCACCTTTGTTCTCTTCGATATTAATGCTGGCTATTCCCGCAAGGCTAGCTGGTTGTAAAGAGATCGTTCTTTGTACACCTCCAGACAAGAGCGGAAATGTGAATCCGGCAATTCTTTATACAGCTGAACTTTGTGGGGTAACTCAAATATTCAAAATAGGAGGCATTCAGGCCATTGGAGCCATGACCTTCGGAACAGAAGATGTTCCGCAAGTTTATAAAATATTCGGTCCTGGAAATCAGTTTGTAACGGTAGCGAAGCAGTTGGCTACAAAATACCAGGTAGCTATAGATATGCCGGCAGGACCTTCAGAATTACTGGTTTTTGCCGATGACTCGGCAAATGCGGCTTACGTGGCTTCAGATCTGCTAAGTCAGGCAGAACATGGTGTAGATAGCCAGGTGATCATGGTTTCGACTTCAGAAAAGCTGATCGATGCAGTTTCAGATGAAATTGAAGCCCAGGTACAGGAGCTACCCAGAAAAGCCATAGCAGATAAGGCTATTGAGAATTCAAGGTTGATCCTGGTTAGTTCAAAAGAAGAAGCTTTGGAACTTATTAATGAATATGGCCCGGAGCATTTTATCATTTGTTCTGAAGATGAGAATTATTTTGTACAGGGAGTTGTGAATGCTGGTTCTGTTTTTATAGGAAATTACACCCCTGAAAGTGCCGGTGACTATGCTTCCGGAACCAATCACACCTTGCCTACCAATGGTTACGCCAAGCAGTATAGTGGTGTAAACCTGGATAGCTTTATGAAGACCATCACCTTTCAGAAGATCACAGAACAAGGCATCAAGGAGATTGGACCATCCATAGAATTAATTGCTGAAGCTGAAGGTTTGCAGGCCCATAAAAATGCAGTAAGTCTAAGATTAAAAGACCTTAAATAAAATGCGGAATTTTGATTTAAATACGCTGGTGCGGCCTAACGTTGCAGGTCTGAAGCCATATTCTTCAGCCAGGGATGAATTTAAAACTCAGGGCACAGAAATGATCTTTCTGGACGCTAATGAGAATCCTAACGATAATGGGCTTAATCGTTACCCAGATCCGCAACAAGCTAAGGTTAAGGAAAAGCTTTCTGAAATCAAGAATGTTCCGGCAGCCAATATTTTATTAGGGAATGGGAGCGATGAAGTTCTTGACCTTATTTTCAGGGCTTTTTGTGAGCCGGGAAGAGATAATATTATATCGCTTCCACCAACCTACGGAATGTATAAGGTTCTTGCAGATATCAATGATATTGAAAACAGAGAGGTCCTTCTTAATCATGATTTTGAGCCTGATGTTACCGCGATCTTTGAACAGGTAAGTTCAAGAACTAAGATCATTTTTCTATGTTCACCAAATAATCCTTCCGGGAATTCATTTGAAGAGAATGCTATCGAAGCAATTCTTAGAAGATTTAATGGGTTAGTGGTTATCGATGAGGCTTATATAGATTTTTCAGAAAGGGATAGCTGGATAAACAGGCTGGAAGATTTCCCTAATCTGATCGTTACGCAAACTTTTTCAAAAGCTTTCGGTAAGGCTGGGATTAGGTTAGGAGTTTTGTATGCTTCAGAAGAAATCATCTCTGTTCTGAATAAGATCAAACCTCCCTAT
>JBFGDP010000204.1:0-4454 GCA_041580575.1 Christiangramia sp. | reverse complement strand
GACGTTTCGAACGGTACTTTAACCCTGAATACTGATGGTTCCTTTACCTATACTCCAAATGCAGATTATGTGGGTCAGGATAGTTTTACCTATTTGGCGAATGATGGACAACTGGATTCCAATACCGTCACCGTGACGATTACCGTTGATGCGGAACCCAACCAGGCTCCAACCGCAGTTCCTGACTCTTATTCGGTGACAGAGGACCAAAGCTTAATTGAACCAGCGCCGGGTGTTTTGAGCAATGACACCGATCCTGAAAATGATAATTTAACGGCAGTATTACAAACTGACGTTTCGAACGGTACTTTAACCCTGAATACTGATGGTTCCTTTACCTATATTCCAAATACAGATTATGTTGGTCAGGATAGTTTTACCTATTTGGCGAATGATGGGCAATTGGATTCCAACATCGTGACCGTGACGATCAATATTGAATCAACGAATAACAACCCTCCGGAAGCGATCTGCCTGAATCTCGAGGTCTTTCTCGATGCAAATGGCGAAGTAGTAATCACACCTGAAATGGTTAGTGCCGGTAATGAGGATATGGCGCTTGCTCTGGATAAAACTGTCTTCACCTGTGCAGATCTTGGAGAAAACACGGTAAAACTCACAGTAACCGATCCCGATACCGGGCTTTCAGATTCCTGTACTGCCACCCTGGTCGTAATGGATGATATTAATCCGGAAATTACGAATTGCGCCAATTCCAACCGGGAGATAACGATAGCCCAGGGTTCAACCTGGGAATTACCCGATTATCGAGAGGAATTTGAAATAACCGATAATTGTATAGAAGGATTATTCGTAACCCAGGAGCCATCACAGGGAACGCAGATAAATACATCTACAGATATTATTGTAACAGCAACAGATGAGGCAGGTAATAAACGCAGTTGCATTTTTACGGTTACGGTGGTTTTTGTAGATGAAGACGAATTAGTTCTTAATTGTCCCGGCGAATATGAGATTTATCCTAATGAAAATTGTGAATATATCATTCCTCAGTTTTCGGAGATTGTGGATTTCAGTCCTGCTGAAGCTCAGATAAGCCAGTCTATCGAAGCGGGTTCTGTCCTGGATCTTAATTCAGATCCATATATAAATATTACTGCGAGTTTCAACAATCAGAGCGAAAATTGTGAAATCTATCTTATTCCAGTTAGCAAACCTGAGATATCCTGTCCTGGCGATAAAATGCTGAGCCTGGCCGGAAGTGAACAAATAAGCCTGCCAGATTATACCAGTGAGGATGAGGTATCAGATAATTGTAGTAAGGTAGAGGTGGAACAACAGCCAGCACCGGGAACAATGATTAGTAACGACACTAAAATCACTCTTACCATAACAGATGATTCCGGTAATTCAGACACCTGTGAATTTTTTGTCAAAATAGTGGAGGATGATGAATTGATTATTAATTGCCCGGCAGATAAATTTGTGGCAGCAGGCGCTGATTGTACTTTTACCTTACTAGATTATACTTCAGAAGCAGAGTTGATTAATGGAGAAAATGCTCAGGTCTCTCAGCTACCTGCGCCGGGAACCATCATTAACACTTCTAGTACTGAAATTGTACTTACGGCAAATGATGGGGGTTCCTCAGATTCCTGTTCGTTTACAATTTTCATGGAAGATGAAACGCCTCCCATACTTGATCTTAAAGAAATTAATGTTGCCGTAAGCATAAATGGATTAGCCGCCATTTCTTTTGAAGATTTGGATAATGGATCTTCAGATAATTGTTCAGGTGAGGTCACCTATATTCTTAGTAAAAATACTTTCAGCTGTAAAGAACTGGGGCATAACCTGGTTGAGGTTACGGCGATAGACGCCAATGGAAATAGCACTACGCGATCTACGATAGTGACGGTCACAGATGATCTGGGATATTGTAACGGCGAGGGTTTGGGTTCTGAATATATCTTTATTTACCCAAATCCCAATATAGGTAGTTTTAAGATTGCCGCTCCCGCTGAGGAGTCTATCGAAAGAATCGAGGTGTTTGACCATCGCGGAAGATTTATTACCGCGAAGAATTATGACAGTTCTGTGGTTATTTATTCCATAGACCTGGGGCCTTTACAGGAGGCAGTATATGTAATAAAAATCATTACTAGCCAAAGAACTCTTACTAAACAATTTATCTTTAAATATTGATTTCAGATTCAATATGGGAGAGGATTTTCCCTGGCTTTGTATCATGATCAAACCAGGTGATAGATTCATCTTTTCTAAACCAGGTAAGTTGGCGTTTAGCAAACCTGCGGGTATTCTTTTTGATCTCAGCTACGGCAGTATCCAGGTCGGTCAATCCGTCAAAAAAAGCGAATAATTCTTTGTATCCCACGGTATTAAGGGCATTAAGATCTTTATATGGGTGCAATCTACGAGCTTCTTCTAAAAGGCCTTTATTCATCATGATATCTACCCGCTTATTTATACGCTCATAAATGACCTCACGCTCTGCCAAAAGGCCAATATTAATGGTCTTAAAATTGCGCTCCGGTTTTTCCTGATCAAGAAATTCTGAAAATGGCCGGCCTGTACCGATACAAATTTCCAGGGCCCTGATCAGGCGATGAGGATTTTGAACATCGGCCACCTTATAATAATCAGGATCCAGGATGAAAAGCTTTTGCTGTAACCAGTCTATCCCGTCCTCCTGGAGGTGCTTATTAAGGTTCTCCCTGATCTTTGGGTCTACATCGGGGAAATTATCCAGGCCATCTTTAACGGCCTTAATATAAAGCCCGCTGCCACCTACCATTACCGCAATATTTGAATCTTTGAATAACTCGTCCAGTTTTTTAATAGCATCTCTTTCAAAATCCCCGACAGAATAATTATCATGAATGGATATATGCTGAATAAAATGGTGAGGTACCGCCCTGAGCTCATCTGCATCTGGTACAGCGGTTCCTATGTTCATTTCTTTAAAGAACTGTCTGGAATCTGAAGATATTATTTCTGTCTCAAAATGTTGGGCTATTTTAATAGCCAGAGAAGTTTTACCAATGGCTGTTGGACCAATAATATTGATAAGATAATTATTCATTTAAAAGATATCCGCATTTGTGACAGAACAGGGCTTTATCAAGATGCCTGCCCTCATTACAATTAGGACATACCTGGGTATTTTGCAATGGTTTATCTGTAGCCCTGCTATACTCGGCGCCTACGATCCCGGTTGGAACTGCAATAATTCCATAACCCGTGATCATGATCACAGAAGCAATAAAACGTCCCAGGGGTGTGATTGGAGCAATATCACCAAATCCTACGGTGGTAAGGGTCACAATACACCAGTAAATACTAAGCGGGATATTGTCAAATCCTCCGGCTTCGCCTTCTACCAGGTGCATAAGCGTCCCGGCAATGATACATATGATAAATACTGCGAATAAAAAGACCAGGATTTTAGGCCGGCTATTCCTTAGTGCCAGCAAAAGTTTACGAGATTCTCCAATATAACGGGTGATCTTGAGTACCCGGAAAATTCTTAGAAGTCTTAACGCCCTTATGGCAAATAGAAGATTAGCGCCACCAAAAATGAATCCTATATAACTGGGTATCGTAGAAAGTAAATCTACGATGCCATAAAAGCTGAAGATATATTTCTTTGGTTGGTTTATGGCGATTATACGCAGTATATACTCGATGGTAAAGATTGCCGTAATGATCCATTCCGCTACATAGAATTCCCAGGAATATTTTACCAGCAGCGAGGTTACACTCTCCATCATTACCAGAACAACGCTAATGATGATGACAAAAAGTATGGCGATATCGAAAAATTTACCTGCAGGAGTATCGGCTTCATAAATTACTTCATGAAGCTTGAACTTCCAGTGTGGCATTCGTTTGTTCTCTTTCAAATCTTTAAAATGGACTTGACCAAATTTAACTATTTTCTTCGATTATGATCAAAGATTGGTTCTGTACTTCTATGATCTCCCCGAAAAATTCCTTTAAGTATGGATAATATTCTGCCGGGTAGGAGGGAAAGGCAAATTTTAACTGGTAATTTACCAGTACTTCAGATTCGTTTATTTGTTTAGCTGAAAATATAAGACTGCCTCCATTACCCAGTAATCCAATCTTTTTTGGTTCGGGAAGGCTGGTGACCTTATAGCCTTCGGGAATTTTGATCAGGGAAGAATACATATAGAAATCCTTATATCCAAAGTCGACCGGATACGTACGTTCCTCAGCTTTTAGAGGATTCTCACCAAAGAATCTAAAACTAAATGGATTCAGATATATTTTGTCACCAATTTTCTGGCTGGCATTGGATAAGTCGTATCTTATTTCCAGTTTTTCTGAAGGATCACTTTTGTTGCTAACTACCGTGTTCAAAGCCCGGGTTGTTTCCTGTGCATTCGAGAGTTGGTTGAAGATCTGGTCTTCGGAACTACTTTTAATAGCATTGCGATATTCGTAGGCAT
>JBFGDP010000203.1:0-4491 GCA_041580575.1 Christiangramia sp. | reverse complement strand
TTTTTATTTTGACTAAGAGCTTGTAATTTTTTAAAACTTTCAAGTGCTTTTCCCGAATCTAAAGATTCTTTGGCAGCCATAAATCCTTCTTCGGGTTCTAAATTTCTTGAGGTTGCAATAGCCATTCCAGCATTAGCACAAACCACATTGTTTTGAGCCTGAGTTCCTTTTCCTTTAAGAATATTCATCAGGATCTCTGCAGAACTTTCTACAGATCCGCCTCCGGCAATTTCAGATTGCTTCAACGTTCTAACACCAAAATCTGCTGGACTTAGGATGCGTTCAGAATTATTGCTTATACTTTTGGTTTCACCAGTAAGAGAAATTTCATCATACCCGTCCAAGGCATGTAGGATCGTATAATTCTTGTCTGTATTCTGATAAAGGTAGGCATACATTCTAGCCAATTCTAAACTAAATACTCCCACCAGTTGATTCTTAGGAAATGCGGGATTCACCATAGGTCCCAACATATTAAAAAAAGTTTTAACTGCCAGGCTTTTCCTAACCGGAGCTACATTTTTCATCGCTGGATGAAATAAAGGTGCGTGAAGTATACAGATATTGGCCTCTGTTATACATCTTTCCAGAAATCCTTGATCATTACTGAATTTGATCCCTAAAAATTCCATTACATTCGAGCTACCACTTACAGAGGAAACACCGTAATTGCCGTGCTTGGCTACTTTAACCCCTGCGCCGGCAGTTATAAACGACGAGGTAGTAGATATATTAAAAGTGTCTTTGCCATCACCACCGGTTCCACATAGATCAACTGCTTCATAGCCCGAAAGGTCAACTTTATTACAAAGTTCCAGCAAAGCATCTCTAAAACCTTCGAGTTCCTCGATGGTAATGCTCCGCATCATATATACGGTTAGAAATGCCGCAATCTGAGTTTCGTTATAAAGGCCCTCAGAAATATTGAAGATTACCTGTTTGGCCTCTTCAGTGCTTATCGTTTCATGGCTTATCAGCCTGTTTAGTAGTTCTTTCATTTTAAAATATCAACTCTGCGTCAAACTGTCCCGGCACTTCTGTAATTTCAGCTCCCCGAGAGATCCTGAAAATTAAATTCAGGATGACGAAATTTTCTAATTTATAGTGTTGTTTTATCCGACTTTGAAATATTCACTTTTTCAGTATTATTTGTATCAGAGCCATTAACCCAATTCCTGATCATTTCTTTACCATCTGGGGTTAGAACAGATTCCGGATGAAATTGGACTCCGCGAACATCGAATACTTTATGTCGCAGGGACATGATCTCTCCAGCTTCATCATAACTGGTCGCCTGGAGTACATCAGGTAAATTTTTATCTACCACCCAGGAATGATAACGCCCAACCATTATTTCGGGGTTGAGGTTTTTGAATAAATACTCATCATCTTCAAAGAGTTTAATTTTTGTAGCAACACCGTGATATACGTTATCCAGGTTATTAAGTGTACCGCCAAATACTTCTCCAATGGCCTGCATTCCCAGGCAAACTCCAAGGATACTTTTACTAGCGGCATACTTTTTAATTATCGGTTTTAAAAGTCCTGCTTCATCAGGAATCCCGGGACCCGGAGATAACAAGATCTTGTCATAATCCTCCACATCATCTAAATGTAACTGGTCATTACGTCGAACCACAACTTTACAATCCAGTTCTTCAAGGTAGTGTACCAGGTTGTATACGAAAGAATCGTAATTGTCTATAACCAGTATTTTCTTGATTTCGTTCATTTTAAATTTCTTCAGCAATTTCCAGGGCCTTTGTAAGTGCACCTAATTTATTATAAACCTCCTGTAATTCATTATCTGGCTTTGATTCAGATACGATCCCTGCTCCGGCCTGATAATGCAACTCGTGATTTTTACTCACAAACGATCTTATGATGATGGCATGATTGAAATTTCCATCAAAATCCATAAATCCAATTGCTCCACCATAGGCGCTCCTGTTTACATTTTCAAATTTTTCGATCAACTTTAAGGCCATAGGCTTGGGAGCTCCGCTTAAGGTTCCTGCAGGAAAAGTATCGGCCACGATTTGAGGAGTAGCTACATTGGGATCCTTTCTTCCGGTCACTTTACTCACTAGGTGTATTACGTGTGAGAAAAATTGTATTTCGCGGTAATTTTCCACTTTTACATCGCTGCCGTTGCGACTTAGATCATTTCTGGCTAGATCCACCAGCATAACGTGTTCAGAATTTTCTTTTTCGTCTGCAGCGAGTTTTTTCGCCATTTCAGCATCCTTTTCGTCGTTTCCAGTTCTCTTGTAGGTGCCTGCAATAGGGTGGATCTCTGCACGACCTTTATTAACGATCAATTGAGCTTCTGGAGAGCTGCCAAAAATTTTAAAATTCCCGTAATCAAAGTAAAAAAGGTATGGAGAAGGATTAACATTACGCAACGCCCGGTATACATTAAATTCATCTCCCTTAAATCTTTGCGAGAATCTACGGGAAAGTACTAATTGAAACACATCGCCCCGGTGGCAATGTTCTTTTGCAACATTTACAACCTCTTTATATTCTTCATCTGTTAAATTGGATCGAGGATCCTGTTCCCTGTTAAAATTATAGGAAGCAAAATTCTTCACTTTGAGCAGTTGTTCTATCTCCTCAATTCTATTTTCTGAGTTATAAGAATGATCAAAAACGTAGGCTTCATTTTTAAAGTGATTGATCGCAATAATATTTTGATAAACGGCATAATAGATGTCTGGGATTTTAAGATCCTTCTCTTTTCTATTAATGGTTACATCCTCAAAATAGCGAACCGAGTCATACGCGAGATAGCCAAAGAGACCATTGTTAATGAATTTGAATTCAGAAGCATTGACCTTAAATTGTCTGGAGAATTTTTCTATCTCGTGAGGTATACTTAAGGAACTGTCTACCGCAAGATGATTTGAGGTGCCATCAGGAAATGTGGTAGTAATCTCGTCGTTCTCCAGTTTAAAAGTGGCGATGGGGTTACAGCATATATAGGAAAAACTATTGTCGCTGGCATGATAATCACTACTTTCCAGTAGCAAACTGTTTGGATACTTATCCCTTAGTTTTAGGTAAATACTAACCGGGGTTATGGTATCTGCCAGGATCTTTTTGTATGTGGTACTTAGTTTGAACATTGAATTCAGATATTTTATGAAATAGAAAAAGGCTTGTCGTGAGACAAGCCTTTTATTTTCTATATGGAGAATAGCAGTTTAGCTCACGAAGTTTGACGTAAGTTATTCCACCACCAGTTATTTCTTTTCATTTTATACATGACCTCAAAGATAGAGATGATATTATTCTAAACAAATAATTTTCAGAATTAAATCCCGAAGATTATGCTTCGGGAATTTTATTAGAACTTTAGAACTACATCTAGTTCAAAATTGTCATATATAGTTTTATCGCCCAGGTTATCAAAGAAGCTTCCCGATCCATATCTAACATTATATTTAGACCTGTCTATAGTTAAATGAGTTTTAGCCATATTATCGCTCATCTCCAGGTCAAAAGTGATAGGGTGAGTTTCATTTTTTATGGTAAGATCACCAACAATTCCATATTTTCCATTTCCTTTTGCTGCTGCACTGGTGATCACAAGTTTAGCTTTGGGGTATTTCGCAATTCCGAAGAAATCTTCAGACTTAAGGTGACCTTCCAGTTTACCTTTACTTTCGCCAGAAAGATCGGTTACAGTAATGGTACTCATATCCATTATAAATTCACCCCCAACGACCTTTTCATCTTCCATCATTAGAAATCCGCTTTCCAGTTGGATGGTTCCTTTATGGGACCCGGTTACCTTTTCACCTGTCCAGGTAATTGTGCTGTTCTCTACATTTACTTCTTTCTTAGTATTCGTAAATGCTACAGTTGCCAGTACTATTACGGCAGTAATTCCGCCTTTTAAAATTCTATTTTTCATGACTTTCTTTATTATATTACTTCTATTAAATCTGATTTTGCTTTCCTGACCTTGGTCAGATGTTGATATTGATCTTCCTCGCTTCTGTAACCAATTGGTGCAATAACTGCCGTGGTTAAATTTTTATCATGTAATCCCAGTATTTCATCAAAACTGGCCGCATCAAAACCTTCCATGGGGCAGGTGTCAATTTTTAAATTTGCCGCTGCAGAAAGTAAATTCCCCAATGCAATATAAGCCTGCTTGGCAGCCCAGGTATTTTGAGCTTCTGGAGATAATTGTAAGGTTGTATTCTGGATCATTTCTTCCATTTCATTAAGATCGTCTCTGGAAATGTTCCTGGTACCGGCAATATTGTTTAAATATGCATCAACATATGAATTGGTAACAGATCTTAAATTAGCAAAAACCAATAGGTGAGACCCATCTGTGATCTGATTCTGATTCCAGGCCACAGCTTTCAATTTTTCTCTAGTTGCAAGATCTTTTACTACAATAACTTCATAGGGCTGAAGTCCGTACGAGGAGGCTGTCAACTGAATGCTTTCTAACAATGCGTTAAGATCTTCTTC
>JBFGDP010000202.1:0-4496 GCA_041580575.1 Christiangramia sp. | reverse complement strand
CTGGTTGGTCTCTCGCTTCTTGTCTGGATCCTGGAGATCCTGATCCCGTGGCGTAAAGATCAAAAGATAATTCGAAAAGGTTTCTGGCTGGATAGTTTCTACATCCTGTTTAATTTTTTCCTCTTCTCGCTGGTGGGTTATAATGCGTTGAGTAATGTAGGGGTGGAGCTGTTCAGTGATTTTCTCGGTTTATTTGGAATTACTAATATTGTGGCTGTTGAATTAGGCAGTTTCCCTGTGTGGAGTCAATTGCTAATAATGTTCGTGATAGCAGATTTCATCCAGTGGAATGTGCACAGGCAGTTGCATCGCAGATCCTGGTTGTGGGAATTTCATAAGATTCACCATAGTGTAAAAGAGATGGGCTATGCCGCGCAGTTCAGGTTTCATTTTATGGAGACCATTATTTATAAAACGGTACAGTATATTCCCCTGGCGATGATTGGCTTTGGAATAAGTGAATTCTTTGTGGTGCATATGTTGGGAGTGTTCATAGGACATTTAAATCATGCAAATCTGGGATGGAACTATGGCCCCCTGGGTTATATCTTTAACAATCCTAAAATGCATATATGGCATCACTCAAAAGAATTGCCCCGGGATAGACCTTACGGAATGAACTACGGGCTTAGTCTTAGCCTATGGGATTATGTCTTTGGTACAGCCTATGTGCCCGGAAGCGGCAAAAGAATAGAGTTAGGTTTTCATGGAGATGAAGGTTTCCCTGAAGATTTTAAAAATCAAACATTATATCCTTTTTTCAAAGGAAAGAGGTTACATACAAATAATTAAAAAATTTGAATAAAATGACTATAAAACAATTCAAGGACGATCCATTAGCACATTTTTCTTACGCAATAGTAAGCAACAATAAGATGGCCCTGGTTGATCCTTCCAGAAATCCTATGGAATATTACAGGTTTGCCGAGGAGCACAATGCGAAAATTGTAGCAGTTTTTGAAACTCACCCTCATGCAGATTTTGTGAGTAGTCACATGCAAATACACGAGGAGACCGGGGCAACGATCTTTGTTAGTGAGCTTCTGGGAGCAGATTATCCTCATAAGACCTTTGACGATGGAGATAGCTTTAAAATGGGTGATATCACTTTTAGTGGCATCAATACTCCCGGGCATTCACCTGATAGTATTACTATAGTCGCCAGAGATGGAGATAAGACAGCCCTGTTCACAGGTGACACCCTTTTTATAGGAAATGTAGGCAGACCAGATCTTAGAGAGAAATCCGGGAATATGAAGTCTAAACGGATAGATCTTGCGAAGCAAATGTATAATACGATCAAGACGAAATTCAATGATCTGCCAGATGATGCCCTGGTTTATCCGGCTCACGGTGCAGGGTCTTTATGTGGTAAGAACATGAGCGATGCCTCTTCAAGTACCCTGGGAAATGAGCGCCAGGGGAACTGGGCGTTCAAAGAGCAGACAGAAGAAGAATTCGTTGAGGAGATTCTACAGGATCAGCCATTTATACCGCATTATTTTGGTTTTAATGTCGATGTAAATAAAACGGGGCCTGAGAATGTACAACGAACCAAATGGGCCAATAATATAAGGTTGAACGTAGATGAGGTGGAAAACAGCGTGCTTGTAGTTGATACACGTGATGGCGATTCCTTTAAATCTGGACACCTGCCAAATAGTATTAATATCATGGCAAGATCTGAAAAGGATAAATACGAAACCTGGCTGGGTGCGATTGTAAAACCAGAAGAAGAATTCTACCTGGTAATAGATAGCATAGACAATCTTGAAGAAATGCTGGAAAGAACAGCTAAAATAGGCTATGAGAAGCAGGTGAAAGCTGTAGTTACTTTAAGTGATAAGGTATCAGGGAAATCAGAGGAGCTGGATCTGGAAGATTTCAAGAAAAATAAGGAAAATTATACCATTGTAGATATTCGAAATAACAGCGAGGTAGCAGATGGTAAGATCTTTGAAGATGCTATTGCAGTTCCTTTGAACGAACTAAGAGAAAAGGCAGACCAAATTCCTACCGGTAAACCTCTAGTGGTGCATTGTGCCGGGGGATATAGATCTGCCGCCGGTAGCAGTATTCTTGATGAGCGTTTTGAAAACACCAGGGTTTATGACCTGAGTGACGCCATCAATGAGTTTAAATAATATTTTTGACAAATAATTCTTAAAAACCCGGAAAGCACTTCCGGGTTTTTTTATTGCTAATATTTAACCGGGACTTCTTCCAGGTAAACATACTTGCATATTCAGGGTGACGTGGGCATTCATTCTAGTTGTCATTGCGATCCCAATTCTACGTCAGAAGCGATTTTATTTTTAAAAGAAAACTTCGTCATGCTGAACTCGTTTCAGCATCTCAGAGAGGAAGGTGTCGAAAACAATTCAATTCACCCGGGACCAATCATTTCTGAAAAATGTTAATCAGAATATCATTTTAAACCATTACAATAATGGAAAAACCATAATAATCCGCCATATTTTGAGATTTCTGCAACACTTCAAAAACCTTAATTTTTCTATATTTACGCTCCAAGATCAAAAATAACCACACATAAATCACTTTATGGATCATAAATACAAGGTTAAAGTAAACGGTGCTCTGGATTTCGAATTTTCTGAAGAAGAGATCAAAGCGCTGGATACCCAGAAAACTTCTGCAAATCATTATCACCTGCTAAAAGATAATAGGTCCTATTCCGCTGAGGTCTTCAAACAGGATTTTCTCCACAGGACTTACGAGATAAAGATCAATTCTAACATCTATTCTGTAAAGATCAATAACGATCTGGATCAGCTTATAGACGACATGGGGCTGTCTCTTGGAAGTTCACAACAGGTCAATGATATAAAGGCTCCCATGCCCGGTCTTATTCTGGAGGTGAATGTAAATGAGGGCGATGAGGTGAAAGAGGGGGACTATCTGCTTGTACTTGAAGCTATGAAAATGGAAAATACGCTCACCGCTCCCCGCGATGGGGTGGTGAAATCTGTTAGCATTAGCAAAGGCGATGCGGTAGAGAAAAACCAGTTGTTAATAGAAATGGAGTAAAGAAGATCAGGTGAGATCAAAGTATGAATGAGAAGTCGTCCTGAATAATCGGGCGGTCTTATTAAAATTTTAAAATGAAAAAAATATTAGTAGCTAACCGTGGAGAGATCGCACTTAGAGTAATGAAAACCATCAAACGTATGGGGATCGATACCGTGGCGGTCTATTCTAAAGCTGATAGAAATGCCCCTCACGTTAAATTTGCCGATGAGGCCGTATGTATTGGGGAAGCTCCCTCCAGCGAATCTTACTTAAAAGGGGATAAGATCATAGAAGTAGCCAAAGCACTGAATGTTGATGGTATTCATCCGGGATATGGTTTTTTAAGTGAGAATGCATCGTTCGCAGAAGCCGTTGAGAAAAACGGAATCACCTGGATTGGGCCCGGTTCAAAGGCGATCAGGATCATGGGTAGTAAACTGGCGGCAAAAGACGCTGTAAAAGCTTACGATATCCCGATGGTGCCTGGAATAGATGAAGCTATAAGCGATATAGAAAAGGCAAAGAAGATCGCTGCAGAAATAGGATTTCCTATTTTAATAAAAGCCTCTGCAGGTGGTGGAGGAAAGGGAATGCGGGTGGTAGAAAAGGAAAAAGACCTGGAAGACCAGATGAAACGGGCTATAAGTGAGGCTGAGTCTGCATTTGGTGATGGATCGGTCTTTATAGAAAAATACGTTTCCTCACCAAGGCATATCGAGATCCAGGTGCTGGCAGATACCCATGGGAATACACTGCACTTGTTCGAAAGAGAATGCAGCATCCAGCGCAGACACCAGAAAGTGGTGGAAGAAGCACCATCGGTGGTTCTGGATGATAAACTGCGTAAAGAAATGGGGGAAGCCGCGGTAAAAGTTGCTAAAGCCTGTGATTATGTAGGCGCCGGAACGGTGGAATTCCTATTCGATGAGAACAGGAACTTTTATTTCCTGGAAATGAACACCAGGCTGCAGGTAGAGCATCCGGTTACCGAATATATAACCGGTATAGACCTCGTGGAACAACAGATCCTGGTGGCCCGGGGAGAAACCCTTCAATTCAGCCAGGAAGATCTTTCAATTAAAGGTCACGCCATGGAACTTAGGGTGTATGCTGAAGATCCTCTGGAAGATTTTATGCCGAGTACGGGAACGCTGGAGAAATATGTGATCCCATCTGGAGAAGGTATAAGATTGGATAATGGTTTTGAAGAAGGGATGGAAGTGCCCATCTATTACGATCCCATGTTGTCTAAATTAATCACCTACGGCAAGACCAGGGAAGAAGCGATACAGATGATGATCAAAGCAATAGATCAATATATCGTGGAAGGAGTAAGTACGACACTGCCCTTTGGAAAATTTGTTTTTCAGCATGAAGCTTTTAGAAGTGGGAATTTTGATACGCATTTTGTGAAAAATTACTACTCTCCAGAAGCCCTTAAAGAGGAGACCGGGGAAGAAGCAAGG
>JBFGDP010000201.1:0-4520 GCA_041580575.1 Christiangramia sp. | reverse complement strand
TCCCTATGTGCTTTCCTTGCATCTACCTTACTTATTGGTGAAACTACCGGCGAAGTTAGAAGGTTATATAGTAGAAAATCTGCCATTTATACCGCGATAGTGGTACTACTGGGCGCCGTATTGCTATTGTATGGCCTTATGGCCGACCTTGTATTCGTAGAAGATTTCCTCTCAGATATTTATTCATTGAGTGCCGTTAGCCTTTCTGCATTTTTATTGATCCCCCTCTGGAAAGCGATCAAGGAGCAACATAGTGTTTTAACCAGATTCTATGCCGGGTTCCAGATCATGCTTGTTCTATTCGCTGCAGTGAATACGCATTTCCCAAATCTTATCATTACCACCACCGGTGAGGTGAATATGATGGATGATCCTGCTCCATACCCTGTCATCAGAGTTCTGGGTATAACCCTGCTCATTGGCGGCTTCGTTATTCTGCCTGGATTGTTCCATTTGATGAGATCATTTAATATGATCAGGCTGCCAGGAGATGATCCCCGGGAAGAGGACGATCAACCTAAGGATTATTAACTCTGAAATTTTTGAGAATTTGAATCTTTCTAACTTAACTTCCTAAATCTTGAGTAAATAGCTTTAAAATTCTATTTTTAGACTTCATCCTCAAACCAGAAATTGACAAAATTTAAAGATAAAACCGTACTTATCACCGGGGGAGCCTCCGGGATTGGCCTGCTCATGGCCGAAATCTCTTTACAAAAACAAGCTTCTCACCTGGTGATCCTCGATATAGATGCGCACGCCCTGGACCGGGTAAAGAAAAAGTTCAGCTCATCTGCTTCCAAAATTTTATGTATTTGTACAGATATTACTAAAGATGATGACCTGGAAAAAGCACTGCTGAAAATAAGATCGGCGAATCTAAAGGTCGATATTTTAATTAATAATGCCGGTGTGGTAACCGGGACTCAATTCCTAAAGCATTCTTATAATGATATAGATAGAAATATGAAGGTGAATGCTCTTGCTCCCATGAAACTTACATTGTCCCTGCTACCGGAGATGATCAAAAGGAGGTCGGGCCATATTGTAAATATTTCATCCGCAGCAAGTATGCTTTCCAATCCCAATATGTCTGTCTATTGTGCCAGTAAATGGGCCATGACCGGCTGGTCAGATTCCCTGCGCATAGAAATGGAACAGCAACGAACAGGCATAAAAGTGCTGACAGTTACCCCGTATTATATAGATACCGGGATGTTCAGCGGAGTCAACTCTCCAATAATCCCGATCTTAAAACCTTTAAAAGTGGCGAAAAAAATCATTCACGCTATAGAGAAAGACCGTATCATTTTAAGAACTCCATGGATCATTTATACCTTACCCTTTTTCAAGGGGATATTACCTAAGAGAATGCTGGATTTGATGGTAGGCAGGTTCTTTGGAATATATCATTCCATGGATAATTTTAAAGGAAGAACTCATGACTAAAGATCAACTTACCTCGCTGCTTCATAAACAAAAGATGGCATTTAGAAAGGCTCCGCCTACCTACGAAGAAAGGATGCGTAATCTAAAAAAGCTTTCAGATATAATTGAGCAGAATAAAGACAGGCTAATCGAAGCGGTATTTCAGGATTTCGGCCAGCGAGCGCGGGAAGAAACGCTCTTTCTCGAGATCTTTCCCCTGCAGGATGAGATACGTCATGCCATGAAGAACCTAAAAAGCTGGATGAAACGAAGCTACGTGCCCGGTGCCTGGTTCTTGTTGCCGGGTACGGCTTTTTATCAATTCCAGCCGCTGGGATCTGTGGGTATTATGGGTGCCTGGAATTATCAAATATTACTAACCTTAAGTCCGATGGTAGATGCCATTGCCGCGGGTAACCACGCGATTCTGAAACCATCTGAGATAGCTCCCGTATCAGCCGGGGTTCTTAAGGAGATTATTAATGCCGGTTTCCCCTCAGAATATATACATTGTGTCACCGGTGATGCACAGCTGGCTCAGGATTTTTCATCCCTGCCTTTCGATCATCTTTTTTTTACCGGATCCACCAGGGTAGGAAAGCTGATCATGGCCGCTGCTGCACCCAATTTAACCCCGGTTACCCTGGAACTGGGAGGTAAATCACCGGCTATAATACATCCGTCCTTTCCGCTGAAGTTGGCTGTGAAACGTATCCTGGCCGGTAAATTATTTAATGCCGGGCAAACCTGTGTGGCACCAGATTATGTGATCATGCCGGGGCATTTGAATTTGGATTTTGAAAACCATGCGAAAGAGATCGTTAAGAAGTTCTATCCAGATATTACCAGAAATGATCAGTATACCCGGATCATAAATTCCGGTCAACATAAAAGGCTTGAAGAGCTGCTGGAAGATGCAGCAGGGAAAGGAGCAACTATCATAGACCTTGCAGAAACAGACCCTGTCGATGGCCTTCAACTTATGACTCCAAAACTGGTTTTTAACGTTACCCGTGATATGCACCTTATGCAGGAAGAGATCTTTGGTCCGGTGTTACCGGTTCTTAATATTGAGCGCATAGAAGATGCCGTGAACTTTGTAAATGATCAACCTAAGCCACTGGCCTTATATTATTTTGATAATAAGAAAAAAAGAAGTGACTGGGTTTTAAGAAATACGCTATCGGGCGGGGTGACCCTTAACGATACCATTTACCATCTTGCCCAGCATAATTTACCATTTGGAGGTGTAGGAGCCAGCGGAATGGGGCACTACCATGGATTCGACGGATTTAAGACTTTTTCCAAAAAGAGAGCCGTGATGCATCAAAAGAGGATAGCCCCGTCAGATTATCTTCACCCACCTTTCACCGATCTTAAGAAGAAATTGATCAAGATATTGGGCAAAATGACCAAAGTTTAAGTACGATAAACTTTATTCTCACAATTAGTTATAGAATATGGCGAAAAATGTAAAGATCATTAATGGTTACCCGCATGTGAACTATCAGGGATATGAATTTTCTGAAGTGGAAATGATCAAAAGATCTGCAGCATATTATGAATTTTTGAACAGCCGCCGGTCTGTAAGACATTTTTCAGATAAACCTGTACCCCGGGAACTTATTGAAAATTTGATAAAAGCTGCCGGGACTGCACCCTCCGGAGCTCATAAACAGCCATGGAAATTCTGTGCAGTTGCAGATCCCGGGCTAAAAACGAGGATCCGGGAGGCGGCGGAGATAGAAGAAAAGGAGAATTATGAAAACCGAATGAGTGAACGCTGGCTCAGAGACCTAGCGCCACTAGGTACCGATACTAACAAGGAGTTCCTGGAAACAGCTCCCTGGCTTATCGTGGTTTTTAAAGAGGTCTATGAACTCGATGATCAGGGTGCCAGGCAGAATAATTATTATGTAAATGAATCTGTAGGTATAGCCTGCGGAATGCTGATCTCGGCGATACATCATGCCGGGCTGGTGACACTTACTCATACCCCTAGTCCAATGAATTTCCTGGCAGATCTTTTGAAAAGACCTGAAAATGAACGGGCATTTTTATTGTTACCCGTTGGTTATGCTGCTAATGATGCCCTGGTCCCCGATATAAAAAGACGATCTCTTGGAGAGATCAGTAAATTCTATAAGTAAAAGCGTCGGCCTCTGTAGGGTGAAACCAACGCTATAAACATTCTAAAAGAATTTTGCTAAAAGCAAAAAACCTAACCTGTAAACCAGGTTGCAAGATATTTCATCAATTATCAATTTTGTGTAACATTTGTTACACAGATCTTTACAGGTTACTAAATGCCACAATTGTTCATTAAAAGAAATTCAGAATGGGCCAATAGATTCAGGTCTTTTGATCTTGTGTTGAACGGCAATATCATTGCAGAGATAAAAGATGATCAGTTGCTTACCTTAGAATTACCCAAGGGTTCTTACCAACTCAAAGCTAAAGTGGATTGGTGCGGAAGTAACCTCCTAAGCTTTGAATTACAGGAAGGAGATATTAAATTTATCGAGATCAAGGGTTTTATTTATTCCAGATACCTGCTGTCCCTGGCTTTGAGTACTGCACTACTTTATTTTATAATGTTCTTTAAATTTAAAACCAACAGCCTTTTTCTTGGTACCCTTCTCATGTTCTTTGGTGGCTACCTGATATATTTTATCAGCTTTGGGAGGGATCAATATCTGAGGTTGATAGAAAAATGATATAGCCAGAAATGGAAATTTGATTTTCCCTTTCGTAATTGTATAGATAATACTGCCACCACGCCAAATATCGATTTTGAATAACTGTAACAAAAGTTACTGCCTTAACGCTACGATATTTATATTTTTGTGGAAGATTTTGAAAAATTTTGGAAAAGTACCTAGACATCTTTGTAAATTCTTTTTCGGGTTATTATAACTACCTGCTTAATGAGATTCTGCATCCAGACTGGGGCAGTTATTTTTACTGGCTGGTTGGTCTCTCGCTTCTTGTCTGGATCCTGGAGATCCTGATCCCGTGGCGTAAAGATCAAAAGATAATTCGAAAAGGTTTCTGGCTGGATAGTTTCTACATCCTGTTTAATTTTTTTCTCT
>JBFGDP010000200.1:0-4544 GCA_041580575.1 Christiangramia sp. | reverse complement strand
CATGCTCAAAACCAGGTTTTTCAGTACCGTAAGTCATGAGATAAGAACACCTTTATATGGTGTTGTGGGCCTAACTTCCTTACTTCTGGAAGACAAGGGCTTAAAAAAGCATGAAAATGACCTGAAATCTCTTAAGTTTTCCGCAGATTATCTTCTGGCTCTCATCAATGATGTTCTGCAGATGAATAAAATGGAATCTAACGAGGTGAAGCTGGAGCATGTTCCATTTAACCTGAGAGATCTTATAAATAGTATAGTTAATAGTTTCGAATTTACGCGTGTGCAAAATAAGAATGAAATCCACGTAGATATCGATGAAAAAATACCGGCTATGCTCATAGGGGATTCGGTGAGGTTGTCCCAGGTCTTGATGAATCTCGTAGGTAATGCTATGAAATTTACAGAGCGCGGGAATATTCATATCCAGATCATGCAGACGCAGGCCGATAATAAGGTTTCCAGTATTCTTTTTAAAATCAAGGACAATGGCCCCGGCATTCCGGAAAGCAAGAGAAAGATTATTTTTGAGGAATTCTCCCAATTAGAGAATTCAAATTATAATTACCAGGGAACCGGCCTGGGATTACCAATTGTGAAAAGATTACTCGGTTTATTCAATTCTGAGATCGCTCTGGATAGCAAAGAGGGTGAAGGTTCAACTTTCAGTTTTGAAATTGCTTTTGGAATTGATAATACCATAAAAAACACTAAGCAACAGGTGGAAAGTAACCTCTTAGTGGATAATTCTTTGGATAAGAAAATCTTAATCGTTGATGATAACCGAATAAACCAGGTAGTTACCAAAAGGATTCTGGAAAAGAAAGATTTTAAATGTGCCGTTGCCGGTGACGGACTTACAGCCATTGAAATGGTTAAAGAATCGGAATTTGATCTTATCCTGATGGATGTCAATATGCCGGGGATTTCTGGACTTGATGCTTCCAGGGAGATCAGGAAATTCAATAAAAGAATTCCGATCCTTGCTTTAACGGCCGTGGAAGTAGAGGAGATCAGGGAAGAAATCCAATCTGCCGGGATGAGTGATATTATTATAAAACCATACGACGTTCAGCAATTCTACCAGATCATTTATAAAAATCTTAGTCACACCAGGCAAACAGAGCAGGTTTAAGTTTATTTAGCAACCTTTTTAGAGTTTTCGGCTGCCTGGAAATGACCATCCTTTGGCTCAAAGAATTTTATATTGCTTATTTGAGCTTCTCCAAGTTGTTCTCCAAGGCCTGTCTGCTCATCCCAGTTATGAAAACTCCATTTTGTAGCCAGGGCAATATTCTCTACGTTGATATAATCTGAATATACAATGGCATGTGGATTTTTTTCCGCTTTATTTAGCTCTGTATTAAAAGTTACAATATAAGCCGCTGCTTTTAATCTGTTAGTTTCCGCATCCTTGTAAACCAGGTACCAGTCGTCTGGTGAGTCACCTATGTTAGATTCAAAACTCAATTTAGAAGTCTCATAATGCTTTCCGTCCAGTTTTCGTAATTCCTGATCACCCCAGACGGTACCAGGATCTGTCAGTTTAAACGGCATGGCGAAAAAATACTGCCACGTGAAAATATCAAATCTGGCTCCATCCATTTTAGAGTTATCGGGAGTGATATATACCTGGTTTCCATTATAGACGATAGTGGTTCCATCGGCTTTATCCAATCTCACCCTGGTAGAATTTGTGGTCATGCTAACCTTGGCATCGAGTCTTACCTTACCTCCAAATTTTAAAATAATATCAAAGCTAACTGCCTTTCTGCTCATAAAAGCTACCTTATTATGCGCTTCCTCAATGTTTTCTGAAAACGAGAGCACGGGTGGGGGAGTTGCGCCATTACCAATTCCATTATTGGGTTCCACCGGGATTCTTTCATCAGTATTATTCTGTTTACAGCCGATGATTGTCAGGAATGCGATAAGCAGACATGTTTTTTTCATAAGGGAGAGTTTTGCTTAAAAATACGAAAGAAAAATCATGAAATAAAAAACCGCTTCCCAGAGGAAAGCGGTTTAAATAAGAATCTATATATGTGTTATTTAACCATTTCAAAACTTCTCTTGATGAAGTTTGTCAATTCTTCCCCTTTCAAAAGATTTTGAGAAAGTCTGGCCAGGTCTAATGATTGTTTAATTAAACGCTGCTGTTTTTTCTCTGTTTTGGTATTAAGGATCGTGTTTATGAGCTCGTGGTTTGTATTTACCACCAGGTTATACATTTCGGGCATATTACCCATTCCAAACATTCCGCCTCCACCGGTTTGCTGCATTTCTTTCATTCTTCGCATAAACTCGGGCTGAGTGATGATCAATGGGGCCGCATTGCTATCCATGGCTTCCAGCTGAATGGTATATTTTTCAGTAGGGATCACCTTTTCGAAATCACTTTTCAGCTTTTCTTTTTCTTCATCAGAAAGCTTGGAGATCTTATCTTCATCTTTCTTGATTAGATTATCAACATGGTCTGAATCTACACGTACAAAAGAGATCTTCTCTTTCGATGTTTCAAGCTTTTGCAGTAGGTGAGAGATAATTGGAGAATCCAGTAATAAAACCTTGTATCCTTTGTCTTTTGCTGCCTCAATATAGCTGTGCTGCTCGTTTTCGTTAGAAGCATAAAGGATGACCATATTACCATCTTTATCTGTCTGGGTTTCCTTAATCGCCTTCTCAAGCTCTTCGTAAGTGTAATAATCACCGTCTGTAGTTGGATAAAGGGCAAATTTATCTGCTTTCTCGAAAAATTTATCTTCGGTCAGCATTCCGTATTCGATCACGATCTTAATATCATTCCACTTCTTCTCGAAATCTTCCCTGTTATTATTGAAAAGACTCTTAAGCTTATCTGCCACCTTTCTGGTAATATAACTTGAGATCTTTTTAACCGCACCGTCAGCCTGTAAGTAAGACCTTGAAACGTTCAGTGGGATATCAGGCGAATCGATCACACCGCGAAGCATAGTCAGGAATTCGGGAACGATGCCTTCTACATTATCGGTAACAAACACCTGATTTTGATACAGCTGAATTTTATCCTTCTGAATGTTCATATCCTGAGCCATTCTTGGGAAATATAAAATACCCGTAAGATTAAATGGATAGTCTACATTAAGGTGGATGTGGAATAATGGCTCTTCGAATTGCATTGGATACAATTCACGGTAAAAGTCATTATAATCCTTTTCTTCCAGGTCTGTAGGCTGTTTGGTCCAGGCCGGATTTGGGTTATTAATAATATTATCTACCGTTTTGGTCTCAGGCTTGGTATCTTCCTTAGCATCTTCAGGTAGGGGAAGGGTTTCCTCTTTAGTTCCAAATTTAATTGGGATAGGCATAAACTTGTTATACTTTACCAATAATTCCCTGATTCGGTGCTCTTCGAGAAACTCTTTTTCCTCTTCATTGATATGAAGAATTACCTCTGTTCCATGTTCTTTTTTATCACCTTCTTCTAAAGTGAACTCGGTTGTTCCTTCACAAATCCAATGAGCTGCCGGTTCGTCCTTATGAGATTTGGTTCTGATCTCAACTTTATTTGCCACCATAAAAGCAGAGTAGAAACCTAAGCCAAAATGACCGATTATCCCACTGTCCTTTGCTGAATCTTTGTATTTGTTCAAAAATTCTTCAGCACCAGAGAAGGCCACTTCGTTAATGTATTTTTCAACTTCTTCTTTGGTCATCCCTATTCCCTGGTCGATAATGTGAAGGGTCTTGTCCTTCTCATTTACCTTAACCTCTATCATTGGGTTTCCGTAGTCTACATTAGCTTCCCCAAGGCTGCTTAAATGTTTTAACTTAAGAGTCGCATCGGTCGCATTTGATATAAGCTCCCTCAAAAAGATTTCATGATCACTGTATAAAAACTTCTTGATGAGCGGAAAAATGTTTTCAACAGATACATTTATTTTTCCGGTTGCCATATTTATAATTTTAAGTTTGATTCCTTCTTCTGTTTTCAAAAAAAATACCATTAGTGATTTGCTGTCAAACTGACACCCTTTGTAATTAATCTCCGGTCATCACGTCTAAAATCGGGCAACTCAAGACAAGCTGAAATATTTAACAAATATTTTGTTTAAAGTTTTGATTAAAAAGATAAACAAATTTGTAAATTTATCACAGAATTAAAAATTATGGCGAAGAAGACAGCTAAGAGTAAAGTGGAGAAGAAACCAGGTGAAGACGAAATAATTGCTATCTACATGGATTATGTGCTGGAGCAAGAAAGGACTCCGCGCAGTGTATATAAATTCACGAAAGATAATGGTATGAGCGAGCAGGACTTCTATAAATTCTTTGGAAGTTTTGAAGGCCTAAGAAAGGCGATCTGGGATCGATTTTTTGATAATAGCGTTGCAGTAATGGAGAAGTCTAAAGAATATGCATCATTCGAAAACAGGGAAAAGCTACTAACTTTCTTCTATACTATGTTTGAAGTCCTTACCGTTAATAGAAGCTATGTCCTTTATACGCTTAATGAACATGGACCATCTTTAAAAAGTATGGATCAGCTTAAAAATCTTCGGAAGAGT
>JBFGDP010000199.1:0-4566 GCA_041580575.1 Christiangramia sp. | reverse complement strand
TAATGCGGTTGCATCATTTTTAACCTCCTGGGGAGATTAACCCATAATTGAAGGATCTCCAGGGGACCTCCTTCTTTTTTAAATTCATCTGAAGAAATTTCAGAATGTAAAAGGCCTCGACCCGCAGTCATCCATTGCACTCCGCCACTTTCTATCACGCTGTAATGTCCGCCACTATCCTTATGAGCAATATCGCCGTCAAGGATAAAAGTGACCGTTTCTATACCGCGATGCGGATGCGGTCCAAAGGGAAGCCCGTTATTATTTGGGGGATAAACCTGTGGGCCATGATGGTTTAGAAATATAAACGGATCTATCATTTGCAGATTTCCAGTAGGTAAAGGAGACCAGGTCTCAAGATCACCCATAGGCCTGTATTCTGCTTTATGTAGTTTCTTAATATTCCTCAATGGTATATCTTACTTATTTTTCACGTAAATAAGCTTGAACTTTGAATTAGAATTTTCTCTTGATTCTATCTCGAATTTATCTATAGAATTAATCATGGGAGTCAGCTTTTGAAATCCGTAGTTCCTGGAATCAAAATTAGGTTGCTTTTTCTGAAGCAAACTTCCAACATCGCCCAGGAATGCCCATCCGTCTTCGTCGGCGACATCAGAAATCGTTTGTGAAATAAGTCTTACCACACTAGGGGTGATCTTATCCAGATTTTGTTTTCTATTGTCTTTCTCCTTACTCTTACCGTTTTCAGATTCCTTGGTATTATGCTTTAAGATTTCAATATATATAAACTTATCGCAGGCAACTATAAAAGGGTCCGGGGTTTTTTTCTCTCCGATCCCGATCACTTTCTTTCCTGCTTCTCTAAGTCTGGTCGCTAAACGGGTAAAATCTGAATCGCTGGATACAAGGCAGAATCCGTCAACCTTGTTTGAATAAAGAATGTCCATGGCATCGATGATCATTGCAGAATCGGTCGCATTTTTACCCTGGGTATAACCATATTGCTGAATGGGATGTATCGCATTCTCCAAAAGGACATTTTTCCATTTGTTGAGATGCGGTTTAGTCCAGTCACCATAAATTCTTTTAATTGTTGGGTTGCCATATTTGGCAATTTCCTCCATCATCTCCTTTACGTGGGCAGAAGGTATATTATCGCCGTCTATGAGCACAGCTAAATTAGTTTCCATTAATTACATTTTATTTGGGCGACTAATGTAAAGATTAAAATATTAGTCACTTCTCTTCTGGTATAAAATATCCTAAAAAGGGCCTGTAAGTTAGTTACAGGCCCGGTTTCATGCTAGAATCTTAATAATGCGTTCATTTTAGATTTTTTTTGCGGCATAAATTCATGTTCAACCAGGTAGACTTTACCTCCCATTTCTATAGTTTTCTTAGCCGCAAGGTTCAACAGGGAAACGCTACCGTTTTCGTTATTATCGGCAAATTCCACCTGCATATTATTTTCATTATAATCACCCCAAACTTCAGTTCTATTCTCAATGAACAAGGTGTCTACTTTTCCCTGATATACTGCAGGAATAATATCGCTAATTGCTGAGGTCGTATTTTCGGTTGAACTAAGTTCTTTATATTTCTCGATCTTTTCATTACGGGAATCATGCAGGTGGGACTCCATTATTTCAAGTGCTTTCTTATGGATACCTAAAAGATCTGAATCGTTAGGATTACCCGGAATCACTTCATCAACCAAATGATTATAGGTGTTGGCGTCTTTATAGATGGGGAATAAATAATCCTGGCAATAAACTACCAATGGCAGGTTTTCTTTCACCAGGTACTCTTTCAAGCCCTGATCTACAGCTCTGAAGAATTGCTTGATCTCTGTCTTTTCATCCCTTTCACTACCTCCATGACCATGAAATTGAGTTTTTTCACCGCCTTCGCCCTGAGTTCTAAATTGAAGCGCCTTCTCCTTATAATCAAAACCAACTCTTTCTTCTAATCTTCCTGGGGTAAGGTCATCTATTTCAATTGGAGCTATGCTGTACCTTGTAGCTTCAAATAATTTTACATCTTCCAGCTGAATAGCCAGTATATTGAATTTACCATCACCGGTCATGGCAGGTACCAGTGGCTTTACATAAAATTCGTTACCAACATAATGATAAGCCTCAAAATTTACCGGTATTGTAAATTTTTTGAAAAAATCTGGAGAAGTGAATATGGCCAGTCCATCAGACTGGTGTCTCCAGAAATCACGATCCTCGATCAACTTCTCAATGGGTTCTCCAATCTTATCAATAATGCTTTCATCTACTTTTTGTTCCTTGAGGTGTTTTCTAATTTGAACCCATTCTGAATGTAAGTGTTTTTTGTTCTTACCTTCCAAAACTTCCTTTCCTGCTCTTTGGGTTGGAATAAAAATGGAGACACAGGTATCATTCTTATAGTTCGCCAGTTCTTTAAAATCTTTCTCATTGATCATCGACATAACTCTAAATTTTTTCGGTTAATTATAAAGTTTAAGATACAGCGAAACGAGCCGACATCAAAGTCTTAGTGACCAGGTTAGTGCTAAATCTTTCTTAATAATTCTGAAAATTGTTTAAGGAAGTTCTAATAGCAATCAAAGTTCATCATCAGGTTCAACGTGTATAAGAACATCAGCTACCTGTGGTATTAATTGTAAGATCTTATCCTTGACTCTATGTGCGATTTTATGCCCGTTTTTCACGCTTGTTTCGGCATCTACTGCTATATGAAGATCTATATGATAGGTCATCCCGGTTTTCCTTACGTAGCATTTTTCGGTTTCAATGACCTCGGGATCGGTATGGGCAATATCTCTTATTTCATTTTCTATCTTTTCGTATCTATGCTCGTCCATTACCTCACCCAAAGCGGGCCTGAAGATGAGGTAGGCATTATAGAAAATAAATCCTGAAGCGAACAATGCAGCCCAGTCATCGGCATTCTCATATCCCTTTCCCAAAATTAAGGCTATACCGATGCCAATAAACGCCGTGAGAGAGGTTATGGCGTCACTGCGATGATGCCAGGCATCTGCTTTCAAGGCAGAACTATCTGTTTCTACACCCTTCTTGGCAATGAAGCGGTAAAAGATCTCTTTCACCACTATGATCACGGCCAGAACGACGAGCGTGTAGGGCTCCGGTACCTCGTGTGGGGTTTGAATGTTTATGATACTGGCATAGGCAATTACAGTGGCAGAGATGATTAAAAAACCTACTACCATAAATGTTATTAACGGCTCGGCTTTACCATGACCGTATGGATGATTTTCGTCGGCAGGTTTTGCAGCATATCTCAGCCCGAGAAGTACCAGTAATGAAGAAAATACATCTGTAGTTGATTCTATGGCATCTGCGATAAGAGCATAGGAATTTCCGAAAATCCCGGTGATTGCCTTGGCAATCGCTAACAGGGCATTACCAAAAATACTAAGATAGGAGGCCTTTATAGCTTCCCTGAAGACTGGTTGCATATGGCAGGAATTCTATGATTTAATAATAAGGTCAATTTTATTTAAGTTGGTTATATATCAGTAAAAAACCACTTAGCACCATAAATATTATCAAAAGCTTCCTAAAGGTACTGCTCTTCATTTTTGCCAGAAATTTTTTACCAATAATATTCCCGAAAATTGTTCCGGTTCCAAGGGCCAATCCATAGATCCACAATTCGTTATATAACAATCCAAAGAAAGCGTAACTGCTAATTTGAGATATTCCCAGAAAAAAAGAATTTACCGTTTTAGTGGCTATAAGTTCTTCCTTATCCAAACCCAGGTTAAGATAGAATGGGTTTAAAATTGGACCAAGCCCTCCAATGATAGTTCCCAGAATAGCTACTATAAAACCGAGTGGAATAAAAAACCACAGTTTCACAGGAAATGATCTTTCCTTTTTTCCAAATTTATATTGAAATACGGTACTAATTAAGAAGATCCCGACGAGAATCTGTAATACAGCCGATTCTGCTTTCGTGAAGAACCAACCAGCTAACCAGGCCCCCAACATAGCCGCAGGAACATAATACCAGAAAACGCTCCAGTTGATATATTTCCAAAAAAGTATTAAACGAGTGGGCCTGCCAATAAAAGTGCCAAGATTTATAATTGGTGCGGTCTTAGAGGTGCCTACCAGAAAATTTAATAGTGGTACCAGGATTAGAGCGCCACCACCTCCAGAAATCGTCGATATGGTAAAAGAGATCATTCCGGCCAGGAACATGATGACCAAATAAAGTATATTAATTTCCTGCAGTAGTTCTGGCATAAAAAACATTAATCTATTCCTGTAATTACACTTCTTCTTTCGTAAATAAGAGTGTCCCTCCAGATTCCATCAAGCTGAGCAATTTTATTCCTTCTACCCAGCAGTCTGAAACCAAATTTTTCATGGAGTCTTATGGTGGCGGTATTTCCGGGAAAAACACTGGAAAACAATGTCCATATTCCATTTTCTTCAGAAGATCTTATCAATTCACCCATCAGGGCAGAACCTATACCTTTTCCCGCTGAATCTGGATGTATATATATACTAACTTCTGCGACACCCTTATAAACCTCTCTGGTAGAATATGGGGAAATAGCCGCCCATCCCAGTACGCGGT
>JBFGDP010000198.1:0-4598 GCA_041580575.1 Christiangramia sp. | reverse complement strand
TCAATAAGATTGAAGAAGACTCTATCAGGTCTTACAGGAAAACTATCATGGACGAAAGAGTGGTAAGGATCTCTCTGGATTTTTATAGTGGTGTCCTGATGGCGCTGGATAAAGCAAAATCTATGGGTATATCCACGAACTTGAGAGTGTATGATACAAAACAGAATGTTTCTGATGTTGCTACCATAATCAATACCAATAATTTCAATAATGTTGATGCGGTAATTGGCCCATTGCTTCAGGAACCTACAGAAGCTGTGGCCCAAAGGTTGGAGAATAAAAACATCCCGGTAATCAATCCGCTTTCCAATAGAAGCATGAGGGGGTACCAAAACCTCTTCCAATCTATCCCAAGTGAGGAGTTTATGAAAGATGCCATGCTTGATTTTATTGGCAGGAACGCTGAAGGAAAGAACGTCGTACTGGTGGCAGACGGAAAAGCATTTAAAGTGAAGGGGGAGATCATGAATATACTTCCTTCAGTAAGATCTGTCACCCCTACAAATAATTATGTTTCAGATGCTGCGATAGAAAAAGTTCTAAGTAGTGGTGCTAACCTGGTGATCCTTGAGTCTGAAAACGTGAACCTGGTAAGCAGTGTGACCGCTGCACTTAACAGGCTGGCCAGGAATTATGATATCACCCTGCTCACTACGAACAAGACCAACGCTTTTGAAAATGATATCGTCTCTAATAATCATCTTGGAAATCTCAAATTTCATTATCCTTCAGTAGATAAAGAATACGACTCAGAAGCAACCAGGAGTTTTAATGAGAAATATATTGAAAGATTCAAGGTTGAACCAAACCGTTATGCTATCAGGGGTTACGATCTTACCATGGATGTTCTTCTTAGGCTGGCATCTGCAGAGGACTTGTATGAGTCATTTGAGAGATATCCCGGGTATACCGAATATTATGAGAGTAAATTTCATTACACTCCAAATACCAACGGTGGTTTTACCAATGATGCGATCTATATTCTTAAAATAAATAAGGACCTGACAATAAGCGAGGCTAATGACTTCTAAAGTATTATATCTGGGTGATCTTAGAACAGAATCTGTTCATTTGCAAAGTGGATCAAAAATGATCACCGATGCACCGGTTGATAATCATGGTAAAGGCGAAGCTTTTTCACCAACAGATACGGTCGCCAATGCACTTGCCACCTGTATGTTGACTGTAATGGGTATTAAAGCAGATGCTTTAGGGGTGGATATAAAAGGCGCCTCGGCCGAAGTTGTTAAGATCATGTCTGCTGAACCCCGAAGGATCTCAAGAATAGACGTGAAGATCAATTTTCCATTATCTTATTCTGATAAGGATGCAAAAATACTTGAGCACACAGGGAAGACCTGTCCGGTTCTGCAAAGTCTGCATCCTGATATAGAAAAGAATATTACTTTTAATTATTCATGAAAAAGTATTTTCTGTTTTTCATCTTTTTTAATCTTTTTTCTGTGATTAGTGCACAGACAAAAACAGAGAAGATAAAGTGGCAGGAAAACCGACCGTTAACATGGGAAGATTTTAAGGCTTCACCAGATAGATCCAGTTCATTTTCTGCAAATACCAATTCAGGTATTTCATATAGCTGGAACTACAGTACTTCCAGTGGTAAACCCATACTTACCTATGAGGTTTTTGCTAATTTCTATCCGGGTAAATCCTGGGTAAAGAAAATTCAGAATGAAGCCTATCTGCTGGCTCACGAGCAATTACATTTTGATATTTCTGAACTTCATGCCAGGAAATTACGCCAGGCTCTGCATAATTATGAAATTGGAAGAAATATTCGCCAGAATCTCAAAAGGATCTATACTTTAATTGAAAATCAGCGTGTTGCAATGCAGCAGCAATATGACAGGGAAACTTCTCATAGTGAAAACAAAGAAGCTGAAATGAAGTGGCAGGAATATATTCAAGCCGAGCTCAAAAAAATGGATTCATTTTCCGGTTAAAGGTTGGCCACTTCTGCCTTAGCCTGTTCAAATTCAGAGATCATTTCCTTTACGATCTCGGCTGCGGGTTTTATCTCGCTGATCAATCCTGAGATCTGGCCTATTTCCAGTTCTCCTTCCTCAAGATCTCCTTCGAACATCCCTTTTTTAGCACGCGCTCTACCCAACAGTTCTATCAGTTCTTCCTTGGTAGGGGTTTTTGAATACAGTTCCTCTACGTCCTCGTAAAATTTATTTTTTAACAGACGTACCGGAGCAAGTTCTTTTAGGGTGAGTACCGTGTCACCTTCCTTTGCTTTTACCACCATTTCCTTGAACTTATCATGTGAAGAAGCTTCGGGGGTGGCTACAAACCTGCTGCCCACCTGTACTGCATCTGCGCCAAGCACCATGGCAGCGAGCATACCTCTTCCGGTTGCTATCCCGCCGGCGGCGATCAATGGGATTGTGATCTTTTCTTTAATCATCGGGATTAAAGTAAACGTAGTTGTTTCATCGCGCCCGTTATGACCTCCTGCTTCAAAACCTTCAGCGACGACAGCATCTACGCCTGCTTCCTGAGATTTGATGGCAAATTTAACACTGCTAACCACATGAACCACCCTGATACCATGGTCCTGCAGGTGTTTAGTCCAGGTTTTGGGATTCCCGGCCGAGGTAAAAACGATCTTTACACCTTCTTCGATAATAATGCTAATGATCTTATCGATCTCCGGGTATAGCATGGGTACATTTACCGCGAAAGGCTTATTGGTTGCTTTTTTACATTTTTGGATATGCTCTCTTAACACTTCAGGATACATAGATCCCGATCCTATGATTCCCAGTCCACCCGCATTAGATACGGCACTGGCTAATTTCCATCCGCTGGCCCAGATCATTCCGGCCTGGATCAGGGGATACTTAATATTGAAAAGTTTAGTGATTCTGTTAGTAGCTGCCATTATTCTTTGATGATCAATAAAGATTCCTGGTTATTATTCCCTTCAAACATAATAATATATATTCCTCTGGAAAAACCGGTTAGGTCTATTTGTTTCTGAACGTTCGTTTTATGCAGAACTTTTTTTCCGAGGGTGTCAAAGATTGTAATTTCAAATAGTTCGTTTTCAGGGTTCGAAAAATTTAAAATATCCTCAACGGGATTTGGGAATAATACTAAATTATCTGTTTCTAGATTCTTATTCTGAAATTCGATAAAAGCAGACATAAGATTTGGGATCCCATATCCGAGCTTAGAGCTTGGCTCCTCATATAGGCTGGCGCTAGCGCGAATGATCTGCATTAATTCCCTATTGGTCCAGGAAGGATTCACCTGCCAAAGACTGGCGGCAGAACCGGCCATGATAGGAGAGGAGAAGGAGGTGCCATTTACACCCACAATATTATCAAATTCATCAATGCTAACTGCTTCTAAACCCTGTGCTGCCAGGTCTGGTTTCACCCGGCCATCTGCAGTAGGTCCTACAGAACTAAAAAAGGCATATTCCCTGTTGCCATCCACAGCACCAATGCTCAAAACATCCGCGTCTGCCGGTGCTCCAATGATATTAAAAGATGATTCATCTCCACGATTACCGGCAGAAGTCACTACCAGCAAACCCTTTTCAGTCGCAATACCGGCACCACGAGAAATAAATGTGGTCTTACCATCCATATCCCCGGGGGTGTGATCATAATCTGGATCATCGAAGGTGGTATAGCCTAGCGAGGTATTTATAATATCTACCCCCAGGCTATCTGCTCTTTCAGCCGCTTCTACCCAGTAACTTTCTTCTACGGGAGTTTCAGTTGGGCCAATTTCGGTCCTGAAGAGATAATAAGAAGCATCTGGTGCGGTACCTGTGTACCTGTTTTCCAGATAACCCGCCATAGTGGCCAGGACCAAAGTACCATGATTATTAAGCTCTGGATCGCTGAAATTAGCAGAACGATCTGGAAAATTATATCCACCAAGCAATTTTCCGGCAGAGCGTAACCGTTCAAAGCTTTCCATAATCTGAACATTCGGAAACCCGGCATCCATTACCGCAATGATCATTCCTTCCCCGGTAAAATCTTTTTCATGCAGAAAATCTGTACCTATCATTTCGATCTGAACTTCAGCCGGACCGTATTCAAAATTGATCTGAGCATCGAGCTTATCGGTGGCCACCAGGTTATTTAACTGCGAGCGGTTATCAATGTTCCTACTGGCGAATTCTACTTTTGAGACAAATTCCAGCGAAGTAAGTTCTGTGATCGACTGTATAGTGCCGATTACGTGTATACAGTTTAACCATTTTGATTTTGCTTTTACTTCTATACCATCCTGTTCCTTTATTCGGGAAATATAAGCTTCATTGACCGGAACGTCTCTTTCGTCTATGGTAGTATTGCGTAATAGCTTGCGCTCGATAGCTCTCGGCGATAGAATTGTGGAAGGGTCGTTAAGGGCTTGCTGCGCACCAGGCTTATCCTTAAAAAAGACCCAGGCATGTTCATCCTGAGCCAGGCTGTTAAAGGATATAAAAAAAGCGAGCAAAAAAAGTATTTTCATGAACAGGGCTATAGGGTTTAAATTACGAAATAACTCCTGAACCTAATAACTCTTCATTTTTATACCACGCTACGAATTGTCCCTCGGTGATGGAG
>JBFGDP010000197.1:0-4607 GCA_041580575.1 Christiangramia sp. | reverse complement strand
AGGACCGGATTAGTAAGGGGCAGTGAAATATCCAGAAAAACAATTTCCAGCATCATATATGGTTTTTAGTTAGTAAGTCTCCCCCCAGGCGGTTAATACCAGTTTCCTCGAGCCACCTCGATTTCTATGCTCACACAAATAAATCCCCTGCCACGTACCAAGATTTAGTTTCCCTTTGGTAATAGGGATTTGAAGGGAACTTCCCGTCAATGATGTTTTTATATGTGCCGGCATATCGTCTGGCCCTTCCTGTGTATGCTTGTAGTATGGCTGATCTTCGGGAACCATCTCATTAAAATGACTGGCAAAATCTTCTCTTACCGTGGCATCTGCGTTCTCATTGATGGTTAATCCAGCTGAAGTATGTTTGATAAACACCTGCAGAAAACCTAATTCGATCTCTTCGATCTCTGAAAACTGATCTGTGATCTCCTTGGTGATCAAATGAAAGCCCCGGCTGCGTGGTCTCAACCTGATCTCTGTCTGAAAAATTTCCATAGATGAATCCATTATGTTTTTTGTTCCTTCTTTTTTGCTGCCGGGAAAAGAACATTATTTAATATCAGCCTGTACCCGGGGGAATTTGGATGTAGTTCCAATTCGGTCTTGGGATCTCCCACCCTATGCTGGTAATCCTCGGGATCATGCCCTCCATAAAATGTAAAGAATCCCTTTCCTTTAATTCCATGTATATAGCGGGCCTCGCCATTGAGCTTACTTTCTCCCATAATTAAAACCCCTGGCTTAATATTTTCAGGATCATAACTGGTGGTTTGCCCCATAAATCCCTTTACAAGCCGGGTGTGATTTTGGGTAAGCATAGTAGGAACTACATCCCATTTAGCCGAATAATCCATTAGGGTAAAATAGTCGCTTTCTTTCTGGATCTGTCTTTTACCGGTCATATCTATATTGGAAAACTCATATACCATGGGACTTCTTTCTAGCTCGAAATCTGTAAAGGCAAAGGTATTATTGAAATTGATCTTAGCCTGGTACCCCGGTTCGCTTGGATCGCCATCGAACATGGCTTCTGCGATATCCACACCATCTGCTGCGAGAGCAATATCAAAACTATCTGTTGCACTGCACATGGCAAACATGAAACCACCACCTATAACATAATCCCTGATCTTAAGTGCAACGGCCAGCTTTTGTTCAGATACCTTGGAATAACCTAATTCTGCAGCCAGAGCCTCTGCTTCCTTTTTTTCCTGAATATACCAGGGTGCCGTTCTAAAAGCCCTGTAGAATTTTCCGTATTGACCCGTAAAATCCTCATGGTGCAGGTGCAGCCAGTCGTATAATAATAAGGCATCACTCAATACCTCCCGGTCGTAGATGGTTTGATAAGGAATCTCGGCATAAGTTAAGGCCATGGTCACCGCGTCATCCCATGGTTTATTCCCACTTGGACTATACACCGCAATCTTCGGAGCTTTTTCCAGGCTCACCGATTCCATGTTTTTTGATGGACTACTAATCTCCTCTAAAATAGAAGCCGCCATATTATCACTGATAACTTCAAAATCCACTCCCCTGATCTGGCATTCCTTTCTGAGCTTATCTGAATCTGCAATTAAAAAAGAACCTCCACGATAATTGAGCAACCAGTTCACCTCCAATTGACTTTCAAGGGAATAATACACGATGCCGTAAGCTTTTAAATGATTGCCCTGTGACTCTGCATCCATAGGAATAAGGATTCGGGAAGCCGACATTTGGTAGCTAAAAAGCATCAAAAAAGAAAGCAGGAACACATGTCTCCATATGTTCCTGCTCTTTATTTTTTCGATAATAGAAATTCCGTCAGCTGTTACCGGCTTGAACCTTTTAGAACGGAACGTCGTTATCGTCATCATCGAAATTGCTGTTCATTGAACTTCCAAAAGCCTCATCGGCACTTGGATTTGGTAAATTAAAATTTCCAAAATCATTATCCCCGTCACCACTATTCATGCTGGAAGGAATTTCAGATGGAAAACTAAAGTCTTCTAAATTATCAAATTTACCGAGTTCCCCAATGAATTTCAACCTTATATTTTCAAGTCCACCATTACGGTGCTTGGCCACAATAAATTCTCCCTGTCCCTGGGTAGGTGTTCTTTCTTCATCATCCCATTCCTCGATCTTATAATATTCTGGCCTGTAAATAAACGATACAATATCTGCATCCTGCTCGATCGCACCAGATTCCCTAAGGTCTGAAAGCAAAGGTCTTTTACTACCTCCCCTGGTTTCAACGGCACGCGACAATTGTGATAGTGCAATAACCGGTACATTTAATTCCTTCGCAAGTGCCTTCAAGTTACGCGAAATTGTAGAGATCTCCTGTTCCCTGTTTCCTCCACCCTTCTGGCTTCCTCCGGCCGTCATTAATTGAAGGTAATCTATAACGATCATTCTAATGCCATGTTGTGAAGCTAACCTGCGCGCTTTTGCTCTAAGGTCGAAGATGGAAAGAGATGGTGTATCATCAATGAATAAAGGCGCTTTTTCAAGATCCTTAACTTTCACGTTTAACTGCTCCCATTCATGTTGCTCCAGTTTTCCGGTTCTTAATTTTTCTGAAGAAAGTCCGGTTTCAGAAGAGATCAAACGGGTTATCAACTGTACCGAAGACATTTCCAGAGAAAAGAACGCTACAGGAATTCCCTGGTCTACGGCAATGTTCCGGGCCATAGAAAGCGTAAGTGCGGTTTTACCCATACCCGGTCTCGCGGCCACAATAATCAAATCTGAAGGCTGCCATCCCGAAGTAAGTTCATCGAGCTTATCAAATCCTGAAGGCACCCCACTAAGCCCTTCTTTATTAGAAATTTCCTGGATTTTCTTTTTTGCCTGGATCACCAGACTCTGTGCGGTCTCGGTAGAACGCTTAATATTTCCCTGGGTAACCTCGTAAAGTTTCGCTTCGGCATTATCCAGCAGGTCAAAAACGTCTGCTCCTTCATCGAATGCTTCTTCTATGATCTCATTGGAGATCTTAATCAAACTCCGCTGAATATATTTCTGAAGAATGATACGGGCATGAAACTCAATATGGGCAGAACTGGATACCTTTTGCGTAAGTTGAATAAGATAATAGTCCCCACCGGCTTTATCAAAAACCCCGTCTTTCTTCAATTGATTAGAAACGGTTAATAAGTCAATCGCCTCTGAACTATCAAATAATTTTTTAATAGCTCCATATATTAATTTATGTGAATTTTTATAGAAGGCTTCGGGATGTAAGATATCTATAATTTCATCTACTCCCTTCTTATCTATCATCATCGCTCCCAGCACAACCTCTTCAAGATCAACGGCCTGCGGGGGAACTTTTCCTTTTTCAAGACTTACTACATTGGTTTTTTTATATGAAATATTCTGGGGGGAGGTCATTTTTTCCATAAAACTAAAGTAATTAATTTGTTAAGACAATCTTAAAGAAATTGTCCTTAGATACTTAACAGGTAATGAACAATTTACATGTTAATAAGTAAATTTTTCTGTTAATAAGATAAAAAAATCCGGAAGTGATTCCCCGGATTTTCTAACGATACAGTATAAATAAAGAACTTATCCTTTAAAGACTCCCATCTCTAAATACTTATCCATTCTCTTTTCTACCAATTCGGCTGGTGATAAGTTTTTGAACTCAGAATAAGCTTGGGTAATTGAAGTTTTTACCGTATTAAAAATCTCTTCTCTATTGCTATGTGCCCCTCCCAGTGGTTCTTTGACGATACCATCTATGAGTTTCTGCTTTTTCATATCATTTGCAGTAAGTTTTAAGGCTTCTGCAGCAATTTCCTTGTACTCCCAGCTTCTCCAAAGAATGGAAGAACAGGATTCCGGAGAGATCACCGAATACCAGGTATTTTCCAGCATCAATACTTTATCTCCAACTCCTATTCCTAAGGCTCCACCGCTGGCTCCTTCACCTATGATAACCACTATAATTGGCACTTTAAGCCTGGTCATTTCAAGGATATTACGGGCAATAGCTTCACCCTGCCCTCTTTCTTCAGCTTCCAGACCCGGATAAGCTCCCGGGGTATCAACAAAACATACTACTGGAACTCCGAACTTCTCGGCAGATTTCATCAATCTGAGGGCTTTTCTATAGCCTTCAGGATTGGCCATCCCAAAATTTCTATATTGCCTGGTCTTGGTATTGTACCCTTTTTGCTGACCTACGAACATGAAACTCTGATCGCCTATCTTTCCAAGACCACCAATCATCGCCTTATCATCTTTTACATTACGATCACCGTGCAGTTCTAAAAAAGTATCTCCACAAATAGCGTTAATATAATCTAAGGTATAAGGCCTGTTGGGATGTCTTGAAATTTGCACACGCTGCCAGGGCGTTAAATTCTTATAGATCTCTTTCTTCTTTTCTATAAGTTTCTTCTCTATCTGCTTGCAGGTAGCGGTAACATCAACTTCACTTTCCTCACCAATATTACATGCTTTTGCATATTGATCTTCAAGTTCTTTGATGGGTAGTTCAAATTCTAAATACTCCATATTGGTTATGGTAATTATTTTTTATAGCATACAAATATAACAACTTTCAAAGGATAGGAATCCCCGATAAAGTTTAATTTTTGAACAGATTT
>JBFGDP010000196.1:0-4643 GCA_041580575.1 Christiangramia sp. | reverse complement strand
GTGAACTCAGCTAACCATGTAGTATAGGCACTTTGTAATTCAGTGTCATCTGCATAGAAACAAGCGATCGTATCTACATTGTCCGGTCCGGCTACATCTACCTGGTCGGCGGCGGTAGTCGCAAAAGTAGCTGAACAACTATCTGAATTTCCACATTCATCACTAACAGAAACACCTAATTTTACGCTACCTCCATCACACTCATCTGGTGCAGTTACGGCATTAAATTCTGCTTCCGTAACTTGCCCATCATTCACAAAATAAGTAACCGTAACATCTCCTCCATCGCCACTATCTGTATAGTCAAAACTATCTCGCCAGGTGGCAAATTCTGAATCTATAGTTGCCTGGTCTGTACAGGCATCTTTAGTAACATCTTCAGGACAGTCTGCAGTTAAAGTTCCTTCAAAAGGATTCTGGGTAACATCCACAGGGTCTGAAGCAAATGTACATCCGGGGGTATCAAAAATCGTTACAGTGGCATACACACGATATGAATTTCCATCAGTTGCTCCCGGTAATTGCGAATTTGTCGCACCATCAATTGGTTTCCAGTCTTCCGTATCTACCCCATCATCCGAGGTATCGGGATAACCCTCCTCGAATATATACCATTGATAGGTATAGGTTCTTGAAGGTGGGTCTGCTTCTGGATCAACCGTTGCCATGAGGGTAGTCGACTCATCAAAACACTCATATGTATTTCCGGTAACTTCTACCGTAAATTCCGGTGTATTTCCTAGATCAAAAGGTCCTGCAAAATCTTTTAGAGATGCCGTAAACGAATCTGAAGACCGGGTTTTTACGAGTACGCTACCAAGCGGACTTTGGCATTCTCCACCGGTGGTACGGGTATCAAACCCAAAAATGGTAGCATTCAAGGAAAGTTCGGCAAAATTTTCTTTAGCGTATTCAGTGACCACCTGGTTTTTTTCGCTAATAGTTCCCCATGGTGGAGCTTTAACCGTACTAGTCTCATTCACCTGGGCAAACAAAGCTCTATCCAGGGAAGGGTTTCTTGAAATACGAGCATATCCAAAATGATTTGCTGAAGAATTATCACAGTAATGAAAAGGGAAATTCCCTTTACCATCACCAAAAATAAATGGCAGGTCATTAGTTGGGCTTTGCAAATTATTATAAGCACTAAAACTATTGAAAACCACTCCTTGAAAATCTCTGCGATCTATCCAAACAAATAGCCGAACATCGGCTATTTTTCCACCGCCTGTATAGTTAAAAGAAAGGATGATATCTCCATGTTGAGAAACCTTTCCAGTTGTTGGATCGAACTTATAGGTGGTATGCCCACAGTCCAGATCACTGAGATCTGCTGGATTTACTAAAACTATATTTTGACCATTAGCAGCCACATCAATATCGGCCCGGTAATATTCAAAATCCACATAGCTCGTTCCATCATCACTTAAAGTAGATGCGGCAACGATGGCATATTCATCATCATTGGGAGCTTTATCTCTGCGCAGATGCCCGTAAACATCTATAATATCGTTTTTAGAAGGCACGCCTCCATCTTTCAATGTCCAGGTTAATGGGTTATTAAAATTCTTATTTATAGCCTGATCGAAAACAGTCCCATCTGTATTATTTTTATTAGATCGTTGATCTCTAAAATATACCGCATCGATCCATAAAATTTCAGTTATAGGGTCTAAAGAATAAATGTCCCGCGACATTCTAAACTCAGCCTCGATATTATCTCCCGCTAAAAGTTGTGCTCTTAAGGTTGCATATGAAACACCATTATCATCCTCACCTACGCCAACATTAATAACATTTGTACCAGGATGAGTAAAATCAAAATCAAACCAGTCATCTGTACCCCATGGATCAGGGGTTCCAGGAGTCAGCTGAAATCTTAAAACATCAGCCTCTACATCTGCATCCACGCCAAAATTTGCCTGAATGGTCGTACCCAAAGAAATTGGGTTAGTATCTGTAGGCTGGGACCAGCCAATCACACATACTAAAAATAGTACGCTGAAACACGGCATGGTCAACCTTCCACCAACATTACTAAAAATTTTGAGCAAGGACCTGTAACAGAAGGATTTCGTTAAATAGGTTTCCCTGCTAATTGTAATGAATTTCATAATAATAATTTTATTAAAGGTTAGCACCAATAGCATGGCCTCACCTTCAAAAGCAGAAAGGGCGAACTAAATTTTTAATATGGATTAATCAATGAAATTTACCTGAGGGGGGAAAAGATCCTTGTAAGTACAAGGCAACTACCGAGAAGGGTAATCCGTCAACGGGGGGAAATGATTTTTTTGTGAATTATTTGATTTTTTGGGACTCTATGGTTTTACCTGAGTGAATCTCAATAAAATAATTCAAAAGAATAGGTTTGGATCTGGGCAGGATAATAAGTTAATTCATCACACAAGCTTATATACTCAAAATCAACTGGTTAAATTTATGATTTTATTAATTAAAAAACTATTAGGTTGTTAAGGAAATTAAAAATTACGGGATTTCCCCCTATAATAAAATCCAATTTGAGGCATTGTTTATTTCATAATTAGAAATGCCTTTAATTTCCATATCCACATTTTAAAGCCTTCAAATTATCAAATCCTAAAAACTTGATTTAAAGCTCTTTAATCCTTCACTTTTTCAGTTGCTTTTCGATAACTTTAAAAGGATAATTCAGAATGAACATATATGAAAATGAAGGAACAGGGACTCTACTCCCCTCTTAATGAACGGGATAACTGTGGCGCGGGATTTATCTGTAATCTAAAAGGCGAAAAAAGCAACAAGATCATTCATGATGCCATAGACATCCTCATAAGACTGGAACACCGGGGAGCGGTAAGTGCCGATGGAAAGACCGGGGACGGGGCAGGAATTCTTATCGAAGTACCTCATGAATTTTTCAAGAAAGTCTGCGATTTTGAACTACCTGAAGTTAGGGAATATGCGGTGGGAATGTTATTCCTGCCAAAGAACACGAACCAGGCAGATTTATGTAAAAAAGTATTTGAAAAAGAGGTTGAAAATCAGCAATTAAATATCCTGGGATGGAGACAGGTTCCGGTAAACCATGCCTGCCTGGGAAAAATGGCCAGCAATGTAGAGCCGGCGGTAGTACAGGTCTTTATTGGCCGGCCTCAAAATATGGAAGACCGCGTCTTTAATGCCAGACTCTTTTCTGCCCGCAAGATCGCAGAGCATACCATCGAAAATTCAGGGCTTGCACAGAGTGATTATTTTTACTTCTCCAGCCTCTCCACCAACACTATTATATATAAAGGTCTTTTGATGCCCCAGGATATTAACGAGTATTATAAAGATCTTAATGATCCAGATGTGATTACCAAACTCGCCCTGGTGCACCAGAGATTTTCCACCAATACTTTTCCCACCTGGGACCTGGCGCAGCCTTTCAGATATATGTGCCACAACGGGGAGATCAATACCCTTCGCGGAAACCTGAGCAGGATGAAGGCAAGGGAAGAGCTTTTTGAAAGTGACATTTTCGGGGAGGATATTAAAAAGATCATCCCGGTGATCAGGGAAGGGAAATCAGATTCAGCCTCCATGGATATGGCTTTGGAAATATTACTGCAAACCGGCAGGTCCTTACCCGAGGCTATCATGATGATGGTTCCTGAAGCATGGGAGAAGAACCCCTCCATGAAAGAGAATAAAAAGAATTTTTACGAATATAATGCCTGTATCATGGAACCCTGGGACGGGCCGGCTTCCATACCTTTTACAGATGGCAACTATATTGGAGCACTATTAGATAGAAATGGCCTGAGGCCTTCCAGGTATACCGTAACTAAAGACGGATACGTGGTAATGTCTTCTGAAACCGGTGTTCTTGATATAGCTCCTGAAAATGTACTAAAACATGGTAGGCTTGAGCCGGGAAGAATGTTCCTGGTAGATATGATAGAGGGCCGTATCATCGAAGATAAAGAGGTTAAGGAAAAGATCGTTACAGAAAGGCCTTACGGAAAATGGTTAAAAGATAACCTGCTTCCCCTGGCCGAAGTACCTTATACCGGCAACCAGACCCCGGTAGAAGATATTCCATATCTAACCAGGCTTAAATTATTTGGTTATACCTATGAAGATATTACCACGATCATTTCCCCCATGGCAGATAAGGCTAAAGAAGCGATCGGTTCTATGGGTACAGATATTCCGCTTGCCGTATTATCAGACAAGCCCCAACTTTTATTCAATTACTTTAAACAGCTATTCGCCCAGGTTACCAATCCGCCATTAGATGGGATCCGTGAGGAAATTGTAACAGATATTAGCCTCTCTATCGGGGAAGATCTTAATTTGTTTAATATCATTCCAGAGCAGGCCCGGAAACTGAAGATCCAGAACCCCGTGATCTCCAATGAAGACCTGGATAAGATAAAATATATTGATTACCCAGGGTTTAAAGCCAGGTCTATCTCTATGCTTTATGAGGCTGAAAAAGGCATGAACGGGCTGGAAGACCGCCTGGAAGAAATGATCACTGAAATAAAAGATGCCGTTGATGACGGCTGCAATATTATCATACTGTCAGACAGGAATGTGAACCCGCAACTGGCTCCCATCCCTTCCCTGCTTGCCTGTTCGTTTGTGCATCACCGGGTGAAGGACCATAACAG
>JBFGDP010000195.1:0-4652 GCA_041580575.1 Christiangramia sp. | reverse complement strand
CATACCTATCCAGATGATCTGGAGTGATATTGGTGAGGATCGCAATATGCGGTTTGAACTTCACAATCCCATCAAGTTGAAAACTACTCAGCTCCAGCACATACCAGTTATGGCTATCTTGAGCTACCATTTTCGCATAACTATTGCCAATATTTCCTCCCATGCCGGTATTTACCCCTCCTTCTTTCAACACATGCTGAACAAGATTCGTAACGGTAGTCTTTCCATTACTACCCGTAATTCCAATCACCGGAACCTTAGAAAACCACGAAGCAAACTCGATCTCAGAAATTACCGGAATACCCTTCTCCCTCAATTTCACTATCATGGGAGCAGCATCGGGAATACCAGGACTTTTCATGACCACATCGGCATCGAAGATCTTCGACTCGGTATGTTGTTGGTCTTCCCAATCGATCTCAATATTTTCAAGAACTTTTTTGTATTTCTCCTTGATCTTTCCCTTGTCTGAAAGGAAGACCTCATACCCCTTTTTCTTTGCCAGAATTGCAGTTCCAACACCGCTTTCTCCACCACCTAGTATCGCTATCTTTCTATTCACAACTCTTCAACTTATCGAACCTTGAGCGTAACTATGGTTAGAATCGCCAGGAATATCCCAACAATCCAGAATCTCACAACGATCTTGCTTTCATGTTTTCCCTTCTTCTGATAGTGGTGATGCAGTGGTGACATTAAAAATATCCTGCGCCCTTCACCGTATTTTCGTTTGGTAAATTTGAACCACCCCACCTGTAATACAACTGAAAGATTTTCCACTAGAAAGATTCCGCATAGTACCGGGATCAGTAATTCTTTTCTGGTAGCAATGGCCAGTACCGCAATGATTCCTCCAATGGTTAAACTTCCGGTATCACCCATAAAAACCTGGGCAGGAAAGGTATTATACCACAGGAATCCTACTAATGCTCCTGCAAAAGCAGTAATAAAAATGGTCATTTCTCCTGAACGGGGTATATACATAATGTTCAGGTAATCTGAGAAAATGATGTTACCAGACACCCAGGCAAATATTCCCAGGGTTAACACAATTATAGCCGAAGATCCTGCTGCCAGACCATCTATTCCATCGGTCAAATTCGCACCGTTAGATACAGCCGTTACGATAAAGATCACGATCGGGATGAATATCAACCAGGAATATTCCAATAATGCTGGATTGATCCAGGTTATAAGGCTTGAATATTCGAACTCATTATTTTTTACGAACGGGATAGTCGTTGTAGTACCTTTTACCTCCGGGCCCATGTCTACAACCTCAGCACGTGCGATGACATTTTCTGTAGGACTGGTTTCAGTAAAAACTTCTTTGGTTGTGATCTGCGGATGGAAATACATCGTGCATCCCACAATTAATCCAAGACCAATTTGACCAATTACCTTAAAGATCCCTTTTAACCCTTCCTTATCTTTTTTGAAGGTCTTTATATAATCATCCAGAAAACCAATAGCCCCCATCCATAGCGTGGTTACGATCAAAAGGATGACATATATGTTTTCAAGTTTAGCAAAAAGTAATACCGGGATCAGGGTGGAAATAATGATGATTATCCCTCCCATGGTTGGGGTTCCGGCTTTTTCTGTCTGACCTTTTAAACCAAGATCCCGAACACTTTCTCCAATTTGTTTAGCTCTCAGGTAATTGATGATTCGCTTACCATAAATCGTGGAGATCCCCAGAGACAAAATAATCGCCATGGCAGACCTAAACGACAGGAATTCAAACAACTGCGCTCCGGGCAACTGATACTTTTCTTCAAGAAATTTAAATAAGTAATACAGCATTATTTATCCAGTTGTTTCAAATATTCATTTACGATCTTGAGGTCATCGAAATCAAAACGCTCACCTTTAATTTCCTGATAGGTTTCATGCCCTTTACCAGCAATGAGTATAATATCATTTTGGGACGCCATCTGGCAGGCTGTTTTTATTGCCTGTTTTCTACTGGTCACACTCATGACCTTTTTAAAATTCTGTGGCTCCACTCCTGCTTCAACATCTTCAATTATTTTATCCGGGTCTTCTGATCTTGGATTATCACTGGTAAAGATGACTTTGCTGCTTAAGGCGGAAGCGATATGTCCCATTTTTGGTCTTTTGGTGGTGTCCCTGTCGCCACCGCAGCCTATTACCGTAATTAGATTCTCATTTTTTGTTCGAATGGCATTGATGGTTTCCAGCACATTCTTTAGAGCATCGGGAGTATGAGCATAATCGACGATAGCTGTAATTTTTTCTTTATCTTAAATGATATACTGAAACCTTCCGTTCACAGAATTCAATTCGCTGATAATTCTAAGTATCTCCAATGTTTTCAATCCGAGCAGATCGGCAGTAGCATAGATAGCCAGAATATTATAGGCATTGAAATTTCCTATTAGTCTGGTCCATAGTTCACGATCCTCAATTTTTAAAAGCAGACCAGTGAAATTGTTTTCCAGGATCTGGGCTTTATAATCTGCAAAAGACTTTAAGGCGTAGGTAAATTTCCTGGCTTTGGTGTTTTGAAGCATTACCGGGCCATTCTTATCATCGGCATTGGTCAATGCAAAGGCCGAAGATGGCAGCTCATCAAAAAAGCGTTTTTTAACATCGCGATACTCTGCGAAATCTTTGTGATAATCTAAATGGTCATGAGAGAGGTTAGTAAAGATGCCTCCCGCAAATTTCAGTGCGGTAGTCCTATGCTGATCTATCCCATGTGAGCTCACTTCCATAAAGCAGAATTCAACCCCAACATCGTTCATATCCTTTAGATAAGAATTGATAGTTATAGAGTCTGGGGTTGTTCTAATTGCCGAATGCTCATCATCTCCAACCATAACTTTTACTGTAGATAACAACCCACATTTAAACCCAGCTTTGGAAAAAAGATCGTAAAGAAGGGTAGCAATGGTTGTTTTACCATTGGTACCGGTCACCCCAACAAGCTTTAATTTTTCTGATGGCTCATCGAAATAATTTGCAGCAATATATGCCAGGGCCTTTTTTGTGTCTTCCACCTCTATATAGGTGACCCCGTTTATCTTATTTTCAGGCAGCTTCTCACATATGATCGCTAGAGCTCCCTGGTTCTCGGCATTTCTAATGAAATCATGGCCGTCTGACTGGGTTCCACGTATTGCTACAAAGACATCATTAAGTTTTACCTTCCTGGAATCAAAATGAATATCATTCACCGTCACCCCGGTATCCCCGGTGACAGCTTTCATGTTCACTCTATACAGTATGTCTTTTAAAACCCGCATTAACTCAATTCCAGTTTTATAGTTTGCTTATTCTTTAATTTCTGCCCGGCAGAAACAGATTGTCTTTTAACTCTCCCTTTTCCATTGAGCCTAACCTCCAAACCAAGATTTTCCAATATTGAAAGAGCATCCATTGCCGGCATTCCCGTAACGTCTGGCATCAATAATTTTTCATCCTGGATTTTGGTGTAATATTTCTCAAAGTTGTTTCTTACCTTATCATCATTCACGTCCAGAGATTCCAGTTCGTCCATGACAGGTGTGTCTGTATAAATCTTACGGGCGATATCCTTAAATACAGGGGCCGCCACGATGTTTCCGTAATACCCCTTTCTCCTGTTTGGTTTATGTATCACCACTATACAGGAATATTTTGGATTTTCGGCTGGGAAATAACCCGCAAAAGATGCAATATATCTTCCTGGTTCTATCCAGTATTCAGTTTGACAGGTCCCTGTTTTACCGGCCATTGAAAAGTTCTCTGTATAGATATTAGAGGCCGTTCCTCTTTCCACAGTTTTCTTCATCATCTCCCTAACCTTTTTCGCTGTTTCTACAGAGCAAATAGCAGGGTTCATCACCTGTTTTTCCATGGTAAGGATAGGCTTATCACGGTCTTTAACCTCTTTGATAAACCTTGGTTTGATCATTTCGCCGTCATTGGCTATGGCATTATAAAAGGTTAAAGTTTGCAGCGGGGTCATGGCTACTCCATAGCCAAATGCCATCCACGGCAAACTCAAACCATTCCAGCTTTTGTCTTGAGGGTGAGGGATTCGGGGGGATCCCTCACCTTTGATTTCAAGACCAATCTTCTGGTTAAGTCCCATTGAATAAAGTCGATCTACGAATTTTGAAGGATCGTTCTTATATCCTTCGGTGATCATTTTTGTAAATGCTGTATTAGAAGAAAGTTCAAAAGCTTTCGCTGCAGATATTTTTCCATAGCCCCCGTGGCGCGAATCTCTTACCGGTCTGCCATAGAATCTAACTACTCCTTTTTCTGTATCAAAAATTTTACTGGTATCTACCACCTTATCTTCTAGGGCAGCAACCATAGCCATAAGCTTAAAAGTAGATCCCGGTTCATGAGCTTCATAAACGGCATAATTCCTTTTTTCAAAGTACGTCCCCTCTTTGGTCCTGCCCAGGTTAGACATTGCCTTGATCTCACCGGTCTTGGTTTCCATGACTACAACAGTTCCATGGTCGGCTTCAAAATATTCAAGTTGCTTCAGTAATGAATGATGGGCGATATCCTGGATATTCACATCTATGGTAGAAACCACGTCATAACCATCTTCAGGCTCCATTTCATTATTATCGCTAATAGGCTTCCACTGTCCTTTTACTATTTTTTGCTTTAATCTCCTGCCATCT
>JBFGDP010000194.1:0-4663 GCA_041580575.1 Christiangramia sp. | reverse complement strand
CAGAACCAGAAAAGGAAGAAGAAAAACAGTTGCTAACAAGAAAAAAGCAACTAAATAGTAAGTAGTATGGCAAAGAAAGCAAATCAAAAGGCCGGTAAAACTCAGAAGAAACGTAAAGTAATCGTTGAAGCAAACGGTGAAGCTCACGTTACTGCTTCCTTCAACAATATCATTATTTCTCTTACCAACAAAAAGGGAGATGTTGTTGCTTGGTCATCTGCAGGAAAAATGGGTTTTAGAGGATCTAAGAAAAATACTCCTTACGCTGCACAGCTAGCTGCTGAAGATGCTTCTAAAGTAGCTCACGAAGCTGGATTGCGTAAAGTGAAAGTATACGTTAAAGGTCCAGGAAACGGAAGGGAATCAGCGATCAGATCTATCCATAATAATGGTATAGAAGTAACTGAGATCATCGATGTTACTCCGCTTCCACATAACGGTTGTCGTCCACCAAAGAGACGTAGAGTTTAATAAATTTAATAATAGGAGAGGATTTAGATTATCGAAGGACTAATGCCTTAATTCATAATCCCTTTCTAAAATAACTATAGTAATGGCAAGATATACTGGTCCAAAAACTAAAATAGCCCGTAAATTCGGTGAAGCTATTTTTGGAGACGACAAATCTTTCGAAAAAAGAAATTATCCTCCAGGACAGCACGGTAACAACCGTCGTCGTGGAAAAAAATCAGAATATGCTATCCAGCTAATGGAGAAGCAAAAAGCCAAGTATACTTATGGTATTCTTGAGCGTCAATTCCGCAACATGTTCGAAAAAGCAACCCGTGCCCAGGGAATTACTGGTGAGGTGCTTCTTCAACTTTGTGAGTCTCGTTTAGATAATGTGGTGTACCGTATGGGTGTAGCGCCTTCAAGAAGAGCTGCCCGCCAGTTAGTAGGTCACCGTCATATTACCGTGAATGGAGAACTTGTGAACATCCCTTCTTACCAATTAAAGGCCGGAGATGTTGTTGGAGTTAGAGAAAAATCTAAATCACTTGCTGTGATTCAGGAATCACTTACAAATAACAGCAGTGTTTATGAATGGATCACCTGGAATTCAGAAAAGAAAGAAGGAACTTTCGTTTCAGTACCTGGAAGAGTCCAGATTCCTGAAAACATTAATGAACAATTTATAGTCGAATTATATTCGAAATAATAATTCACACAGAAGTCGAAATATGGCAATACTAAATTTTCAGAAGCCCGATAAAGTTATAATGATTGATTCAACCGATTTCGAAGGGAAATTTGAATTTCGCCCTTTGGAACCTGGATATGGATTAACCGTTGGTAACGCTTTAAGACGAGTGCTTTTATCTTCTTTGGAAGGTTTCGCGATCACTTCAGTTCGAATTGAAGGTGTAGATCACGAATTCTCTACCATCGCAGGAGTAGTGGAAGACGTAACCGAGATAATCCTTAACCTGAAACAAATCAGATTTAAAAGGCAGATCGATGAGATCGATAACGAATCGGTTACCATTTCAGTTTCCGGAGAAGAGCAATTAACTGCCGGTCACTTCCAGAAATTCATTTCAGGATTTCAAATTCTTAATCCAGACCAGGTAATCTGTCACATGGATAAGAAGGTTAGCCTGAATATGGAGGTTACTATCGAGAAAGGTAGAGGTTACGTTCCGGCTGAAGAAAACAAGAAAGCCAATGCTCCTCTTGGTACGATTTTTACCGATTCTATTTACACTCCTATAAAGAATGTAAAATACAGCATCGAGAACTATCGTGTGGAGCAGAAGACTGACTATGAAAAACTGGTATTTGAAATCATCAGTGACGGTTCTATCCATCCTAAGGATGCTTTAACTGAAGCTGCCAAAACACTTATCCACCACTTTATGTTATTCTCTGATGAGAGAATTACTTTAGAGGCAGATGAGATCGCTCAAACTGAAACTTATGATGAAGAATCACTTCACATGAGACAACTTCTTAAAACGAAGTTGGTAGATCTGGATCTTTCAGTAAGAGCTCTAAACTGTCTTAAGGCTGCTGAAGTTGATACCCTTGGAGACCTTGTGTCTTACAACAAGAATGACTTGATGAAATTCAGAAACTTCGGTAAAAAATCACTTACTGAACTGGAAGAGCTTGTAAGCAACAAAGGTTTAAATTTTGGAATGGACCTGTCTAAATATAAATTAGATAAGGACTAAACTGGGAATGATCTCTGATCACTTCCACTAAACAAATAAATTAACCATCATAATTTGCTCCTCAAAGTGAGTCGTAGCAAGATGATGAAATATAAAACGTCATGAGACACGGAAAGAAAATAAACCATTTAGGTAGACAAACAGCACATCGTAAGGCAATGCTTGCGAATATGGCTTGTTCCCTAATTGAGCATAAACGTATCAACACTACGGTTGCTAAAGCGAAAGCTCTTAAAGTATTTGTAGAGCCGTTGGTAACAAAGTGTAAGGAAGATACAACTCACAATAGACGTCTTGTCTTTAGTAAGCTTAGAAGCAAAGAGGCAGTGACCGAATTGTTTCGTGAGGTTGCACCTAAAGTAGGAGATCGTCCGGGAGGATATACCAGAGTTATTAAACTAGGTAGTCGTCTTGGTGATGCAGCAGAGATGGCTCTTGTAGAACTTGTAGATTTCAACGAAACCTACAATGTTGGAGAGAAGCCTAAGAAGAAAAAATCTACACGTCGTGCCGGTAAGAAGAAATCTGAGGATACTGCTTCTACTGCACAACCAAAAGATGCTTCTGCTAAAGAAACAAAAAAAGAAGAGCCTAAGGCTAAAGAGTCTAAAGCTGAAGAAAAAAAGGACGATAAAACAGAAGAATAGTAATGATTCTAATTACGGTCTAAATTTTAAAAGGATAAACTTTAATAGTTTATCCTTTTTTTATACCCTCTAATTAATTGATTAAATTTGCCGCAACAACAACAATGACACAACTATGAAATATCAGGTTAAACGTAAGGCGCTTATTTTACTGGAAGATGGCACCATTTTTTATGGTAAAGCCGTTGGTAACAAAGAAGGAAAGGCTACCGGTGAGGTTTGTTTTAATACCGGGATGACCGGTTACCAGGAGATCTTTACAGATCCATCATACTTTGGCCAATTAATGGTTACTACCAATGCGCATATTGGTAACTATGGTACTAATGAAGCAGAGAATGAATCTGATGGCGCTAAGATCGCCGGGTTGATCTGCAAAAATTTCAGTTATACCCAATCGAGACCTGCAGCCGATAAGACTCTCGAAGAGTTTCTTTACGAAAATAATATTTTTGCAATTTCTGATGTGGATACCAGGGCTTTAGTGACCTATATTCGGGAAAATGGAGCTATGAACGCTATTATTTCGACAGATGTTGACAATATCGACGCTTTGAAAAAGGAGTTGGCTGAAGTTCCCGATATGAACGGTCTCGAGCTGGCTTCAAAAGTGTCTACTAAAGAACCATATTTCTACGGTAACGAAGATGCTAGCTATAAAATTGCCGCTCTGGATGTAGGGATCAAAACAAATATCCTTAGGAATCTGGCTGAAAGAGATGCGTATATCAAGGTTTTCCCGTATGATGCTACCTATGAGGAAATGAAGGAGTGGAATCCTGATGGATATTTCTTATCTAATGGACCCGGTGATCCCCAGCCCCTGGATAGCGCTATCAATGTGACTAAAACGATTATAGAAAATGATCATCCATTATTTGGGATCTGTTTGGGTCACCAGATCATAGCCATTGCAAATGGTATTGAAACTTACAAAATGCACCATGGTCATCGTGGGATCAACCATCCCGTTAAGAATATGATAACCGGTAAAGGGGAGATCACTTCTCAAAACCATGGATTCTCGGTAGATAAGGATCAAACCGAGGCTCATCCAGATGTGGAGGTGACACATATTTGTCTGAATGATGGTACCGTGGGTGGTTTGGCGATGAAGAACAAGAATACATTTTCTGTACAATATCACCCAGAGGCAAGTCCGGGACCTCACGATGCAAGTTACCTTTTTGATGAATTTATAGACAGGATAAAATCAGTGAAAGCTTAGTCTAATTAAGATTATAAAATGAAAGCCGGAATTGTTCTTCCGGCTTTTTTATTTACTCTTTTTAAAAATAAAATTTGAATCATGGCGATAATGCTATAGTTTTGATATTCAGCAATCGCGGTGGAATGAAATTTTTCTTTACTATCTTCTTTTTAAACTGGAGCCTGTTAAGTTTCAGTCAGGTGACAACCACCAATAGTCAATTTGCTTTAAACCTTTTTGCTCCCTCGGCAGAATATGAAATATCAGTTTCAGATCTATCTACTATAGATCTTGACCTGGGAATTGGTTTTGCCTATCATAGATCCACTTATAGTGGAGATGCTTTTGGTATTTTCCCAGGCTTTGAAATTCAATACAGGCATTACTATAACTTCGAAAAGAGGGCTGATCGGGGTAGAAAGACTTCTGAAAATAGCGGCAATTATGTAGCTGCCGTTACATCGATTACAGGTGGAAAACCTCTTGTTGGAGATCTTGAGTATGATAATGATTATGGTGTTTTCATAGGTCCGGCCTGGGGACTGCAAAGGGTTTATGACAGCGGCTTTAAACTTAATCTTAACCTGGGCCTTGGTTTGGGTTTTAATGAGACAGAGGATATTTATTTCACT
>JBFGDP010000193.1:0-4683 GCA_041580575.1 Christiangramia sp. | reverse complement strand
ACTTTTTCTGAAATTACGATCGCATCCTCAAAGTTGTAACCTTTCCATGGCATGAAGGCAACCTTCATGTTTCTACCTAGTGCAAGTTCCCCAGCTTCGGTAGCATAACCCTGGCAAAGTACCTGCCCTTTAGTTACCCTGTCACCTACACTTACGATTGGCTTAAGGTTGATACAGGTTCCCTGGTTAGTCTTACGGAATTTAATCAGGTTGTAAGATTTTGAATCATCATCAAAACTTACCATTCTTTCCTCATCTGTACGATCGTACTTAATTACGATCTTATTAGCGTCTACATATTCTACTTCTCCTTCTCCTTCTGCATTGATCAATACTCTGGAGTCTGTAGCCACCTGTCTTTCAAGACCAGTTCCAACGATAGGAGAATCTGTTCTTAATAGTGGTACTGCCTGACGCATCATGTTTGATCCCATCAGTGCACGGTTGGCATCATCATGCTCCAGGAATGGAATTAATGAAGCCGAAATAGATGAGATCTGGTTTGGAGCAACATCGGTATAATGAACCTCTTTAGGATCTACTACCGGGAAGTCCCCTTCCATACGTGCAATTACACGGTCTGTATCTATAGTTCCATCGTCTTTTAATGGAATGTTCGCCTGAGCTATCTTCTTACCTTCTTCTTCTTCAGCACTTAAATAGATTGGCTCTTCAGAAATATTGATCTTTCCATCTGTTACGCTACGGTATGGAGTTTCAATGAATCCCATTCCGTTAACTTTAGCATATACAGAAAGTGAAGATATAAGTCCAATGTTTGGTCCTTCAGGAGTTTCAATCGGGCAAAGTCTTCCGTAGTGAGTGTAGTGAACATCACGTACCTCGAAACCTGCTCTTTCTCTGGACAGACCACCTGGTCCTAATGCCGAAAGTCTACGCTTGTGCGTGATCTCTGCAAGAGGGTTGGTCTGGTCCATGAACTGAGATAACTGGTTGGTACCGAAGAAAGAGTTGATCACAGAAGATAATGTCTTCGCGTTGATCAAATCGATCGGGGTAAACACCTCGTTATCACGAACGTTCATTCTCTCACGGATGGTTCTTGCCATACGGGCAAGACCAACACCAAACTGCTGAGACAACTGCTCACCTACAGTTCTAACACGACGGTTAGATAAGTGATCAATATCATCGATCTCGGCTTTAGAGTTGATAAGCTCAATAAGATATTTAACGATGGTAATGATATCGATCTTGGTAAGCACCTGCTTATCCATCTCAACATCAAGACCAAGCTTTTTGTTCATTCTATATCTACCAACTTCTCCAAGGCTGTAACGCTGATCTGAGAAGAAAAGCTTGTCGATTATTCCACGAGCAGTTTCCTCATCTGGCGGTTCAGCATTACGAAGCTGACGATAAATATGTTCTACCGCTTCTTTTTCAGAGTTGGTAGGATCCTTTTGCAAGGTATTATGAATAATCGCATAGTCACCGGTCTGGTTATCCTCTTTATGAAGAAGTATAGTCTTACTTCCGGTTTCCAGAATTTCTTCTATGTGATCTTTTTCAAGTTCTGTATCACGGTCCAGAACGATCTCGTTACGCTCGATAGAAACAACTTCACCAGTATCTTCATCTACGAAATCCTCATACCATGTATTAAGTACCCTGGCCGCAAGTTTACGTCCAAGATATTTTTTAAGTCCTGTCTTAGAAACTTTCACCTCTTCTGCAAGGTCAAAGATCTCCAGGATATCCTTATCACGCTCAAACCCGATAGCACGGAAAAGAGTAGTAACAGGTAATTTTTTCTTACGATCGATATACGCGTACATTACGCTGTTAATATCTGTCGCAAATTCTATCCATGATCCTTTGAAAGGAATTACACGGGCTGAATATAGTTTAGTTCCATTTGCATGGAAAGACTGTCCAAAGAAAACCCCAGGTGAACGGTGTAGCTGAGATACTACTACTCGCTCGGCACCGTTGATGCAGAAAGTTCCGCTAGGTGTCATATATGGGATAGTTCCCAAGTATACGTCCTGTACGATGGTTTCAAAATCTTCGTGTTCAGGGTCGGTACAGTATAACTTAAGTCTGGCTTTAAGTGGTACACTGTAGGTCAATCCGCGTTCGATACATTCCTGGATGGAATATCTTGGCGGGTCCACAAAATAATCTAAGAATTCTAGTACAAATTGATTACGGGTGTCCGTAATGGGGAAGTTTTCTAGGAAGGTGTTGTAAAGACCTTCATTTCCCCGCTCTTCTGATTTTGTCTCTAATTGAAAGAAGTCCTGAAAAGACTTAATCTGCAGATCCAGAAAGTCCGGATAAGCAGGCTTGTTCTTAACAGAAGAGAAACTCAATCTTTCAGTTTGCTTTGCTAACATCAATGGACGGGATTATAATTTATATAAAAAAAACTGCGCTTTTTAGACTTAAGCTCTATATACGCAAAATGGTTTAGACCTCCAGAAGTGAATCCTGAGGTCTAAACCTAAATAATATTGCTTGTGTTAAGCTTATTTAAGCTCAACCTCAGCTCCTGCTTCTTCTAATTGAGCTTTAAGAGCTTCTGCTTCGTCTTTAGCAACTCCTTCTTTTACAGCTTTTGGAGCGCTATCAACTAGTTCTTTAGCATCTTTAAGACCTAATCCAGTAAGTTCTTTTACAAGTTTAACTACAGCTAATTTAGATCCACCTGGAGCTTTAAGAATTACGTCGAATTCAGTTTGCTCTTCAGCTTCTTCACCACCAGCAGCACCGCCACCAGCAACAGCTACTGCAGCAGCAGCAGGCTCGATACCATATTCTTCTTTTAAAATATCAGCTAACTCGTTTACTTCTTTTACCGTTAGGTTAACTAATTGTTCTGCGAATTCTTTTAAATCTGCCATTTTCTATCGTTTTTAAAAAGTTCTTTAATTTATAATTGTTAAAAAGTGCGTACTATATTATCCCTCTTTTTCTGAAAGGGTCTTAAGGATTCCTGCGATCTTTCCACCACCAGATTTAAGGGCAGAAACAACATTCTTAGCAGGAGATTGAAGCAATCCAACGATATCCCCGATAACTTCTTCTTTAGACTTGATGTTAACCAATGTCTCAAGATAGTCATCACCTACATAAATAGCTTCTTCTACAAAAGCTCCTTTAAGTAAAGGCTTCTCAGATTTCTTTCTAAATTCCTTAATTACTTTCGCCGGAGCGTTTCCGGTTTCAGAAAGCATGATTGAGGTATTGCCTTTTAAAACTGAAGGAAGTTCACCGAAATCTTTATCAGCTGCTTCCATAGCTTTTGCAAGCAATGTATTTTTAACTACCGATAACTTAACATCAGCTTTGAAACAAGCTCTACGTAAGTTAGAAGTACTTCCAGCATCCAGGCCAGAAATGTCAGCCAAATAGATAGTTTGGAATCCGGCTAACTGGGCAGTTAAATCTTCTATAACTTGTGATTTTTCTTCTCTTGTCATAATCTTAAATTATTGCTCAGTAAACCTTTTAGTATCTATTGCTACACTCGGGCTCATAGTAGTGGTCATATAAATACTCTTAATATAAACACCCTTAGCTGCCTGAGGCTTCAATTTTACCAGCGTAGTTAATAATTCTTTCGCGTTACCTGCAATTTTCTCAGCATCAAAAGATGCTTTCCCAACTGCCGCATGCACGATTCCTGTCTTGTCAACCTTAAAGTCAATCTTACCAGCTTTCACATCAGAAACCGCTTTAGCGATATCCATAGTTACTGTACCGGTCTTAGGGTTAGGCATTAAACCTCTTGGCCCCAGGACACGTCCTAGTGGTCCAAGTTTCCCCATTACGCTTGGCATAGTGATGATTACATCAACATCTGTCCAACCGCCTTTGATCTTATCAAGGTATTCATCTAATCCAACGTAGTCGGCACCAGCTTCTTTAGCTTCTTCTTCCTTATCTGGAGTTACAAGAGCCAAAACCTTAACGTCCTTACCAGTTCCATGAGGAAGTGTTACTACACCTCTAACCATCTGGTTTGCTTTACGTGGATCTACGTTCAAACGAACTGCAAGATCTACAGAAGCGTCAAAGTTCTCGTTGGAAACTTCTTTTATCAAAGCAGAAGCTTCGGCAACTGTATAAGTCTTGCCGTTCTCAATCTTAGACTGAGCTTCTTTTTGCTTTTTAGTTAATTTTGCCATTTTCTAATTTCTTTTTGGATTAAAACGGTGCATCACCTTTTACAGTTATTCCCATCGAACGAGCTGTTCCGGCAACCATTTTCATTGCAGACTCTACAGTAAATGCGTTAAGATCCTGCATTTTGTCTTCTGCAATCGCTTTAACCTGATCCCAAGAAACACTAGCTACTTTTTTTCTGTTCGGCTCACCAGAACCTTTTTTAGTCTTTGCCGCTTCCATCAATTGTACTGCTGCAGGAGGAGTTTTGATCACAAAATCAAAAGACTTATCCTTATAAACAGTAATTGCAACTGGAAGTACCTTTCCTTGCTTGTCCTGAGTTCTACCATTGAATTGCTTACAGAATTCCATGATGTTTACCCCGGCAGCACCCAAAGCAGGTCCAACTGGTGGTGATGGGTTAGCAGCACCTCCGCGAACTTGTAGTTTTACAACTTTACTTACTTCTTTTGCCATTTTTCAAATTTTTAAATGATCGTTTGTTGAGTGGAAGCTTAAAAAACAATCAAAAAATATGTAACAGTTATT
>JBFGDP010000192.1:0-4703 GCA_041580575.1 Christiangramia sp. | reverse complement strand
TTTTGTCCAAGGATGAGCGCCTGGAAAACACCTATTTCATCCGGCCCGAATTTCAGCTGATCCAAATTCGCAATTAATTGTTCCCTGAGCTTCCAGGAAGCAGATCTTAAATCTGACTTTTTACCGACAATTGATAGTCTGGAAGGAACCAGATTTACCTGTTTCTCCACCTGCAGTGACTGCATATAATCGCGGTAATTGAATTGAAATGGATTTAAAGATCCGTTTATTTCCTTCAGTTCAAAAGGAGTCAGAATTTTGTCTCCCGGCACCAGAGTAAATTTCTTAATGGTATCACTGATAAGCGTTACCAGGATTTTACCCCGGAATGGTCTGGTTATATCCTCGTCTATTAATCCTTCGGCCTCTAAAATATACCTGTTCGCAAAGGCAGAAGGTTTTAATTCTTCTGTTATTCGTCCCAGGATCAAGGCACTATCGGTTTCATCTAAATTTTGTTGGATATAGTGGTCAGGATCATTCTTAGGTTGAGCGTAATAAGCTGTAAAAAATCCCAGGTAAAAGATGAGCAGAAAACTGCTTATTCCCGGTAAGGCGTCCTGAAACAAGATTTTTCGGGAGCGGTAGTGTGTAAATACGTAGAACAAGAGAATGACTAAGCCAATGTATAGGATATCTGCTTGGTCTAATTCAATATAAAAACCTAGCAAAATACCTGCGACCAGATATAGGCTTAACCTGAAAAAGATAAATTGAAAGTTTTTCACCCTAAGTGATTTACCTTCAGAAGATAATTAAAAATCAGATCACTCGGCGTGCCATTACAAAATTATTATACCAGTAAGATTCTGATAGTGAGGAGATAATAACTCCCCGGGACGAGGAGGAGTGGATAAAATAGATGCCGTCTTCATTTACCTCTACCACGAGGCCAACATGATTAATTACTTTCCGGTTCTTATTGGTTTCAAAAAAAAGCAGGTCGCCAACGCTTACTTCATTAAGGTATAATCGTTCTCCACGCAGAGACATATCTCTGGAAGTTCTGGGCAGGGAGATACCCTCTTCTAAAAACGATATATAAACAAGGCCGGAGCAATCCATGCCCTTTTTATCTGTTCCGCCATATTTATACCTGGTGCCTTCGAATTTTTTAGCCGTGCGAACTATCTTAAAAGCCGTTTTGTCTTCCGGCTCGGCTTCAGGGTCATGCTTGTATACCGGAGGGGTGTGCTCGGTTTTTCTAAATTCTTCCTTTGTAGTAATAACCCTTTTCCTGGAAGAACCGCAAGAGGTGAAAAAAGCTGCTATAAGCAGTAGGATCGTAAACTTTAAAAGGCTCTGGTTTTTCATTTAATTCACAAAATGGTCCATCAATTATTCAGAAATCTTGTGATAGATAAGTTCAGCTGTTTTCCGGCTTGCTCCCTTACCTCCAAGTTTTTGTTCCAGTGAATAGTAATCGCTGAAAATCCTTTTTCTATTGTCCTCATTCAGGATTTTTCTAAGTTCTGCTTTTAAATTCCTGGCATTGAAATCATTTTGGATCAATTCTTTAACCACTTCACGTTCCATAATTAGGTTCACCAGGGAAATATAATCCAGGTTTATAATGCGTTTGGCAATATGGTAAGAAATGAAGCTGCCTTTATAACATACCACTTCAGGGACCTTGAATAGAGCAGTCTCCAGGGTAGCAGTACCTGAAGTTACCAGTGCAGCGTGAGAAATCCCAAGTATATCATAGGTCTTATTCATAATAAGCTTGATGTTGGATTTCTTCATGAAGGTCTGGTAAAATTCCTCGTCCTGGCTGGGTGCACCGGCTATGACAAACTGATAATCTTCAAAATCTGAAGTGACGCTGAGCATGACCTTCAGCATCTTTTCTATCTCCTGTTTCCGGCTTCCGGGAAGCAGGGCAATTACAGGCCGGGAATCCAGTCCGTTATTTCGTTTAAATGATTCAATGTCTACCGGTGGCCTGTTATCTATGGCGTCCAGTAGTGGATGGCCTACAAAATGAACCGGAAAATTATGCTTTTCGGTATAAAAATCTTTTTCGAAAGGAAGGATAACATACATTTCATCAACATCCCGCTTTATTTTTTTGATCCTGTTCTCTTTCCAGGCCCAGATCTGGGGGGAGATATAATAATGCGTCCTGAATCCCTCTTTTTTAGCCCATTCAGCAATACGCATATTAAACCCCGGGTAATCAATAAATATGATCACTTCGGGCTCATAACTGCTGATGTCTTCCTTACAGAATTTAATGTTCCTGAAAATGGTCCTCAGGTTCATGATCACTTCAGAGAACCCCATAAAGGCAAGTTCCTTATAGTGTTTCACTAAGGTACCACCTTGCTGCTGCATAAGATCACCACCCCAAAAGCGAAATTCAGCATTAGCGTCCACTTCCTTAAGTGCCTTCATTAAATTGGAGGCATGCAGATCTCCCGAAGCTTCACCGGCGATGATGTAATATCTCATATTAGATGAATTTATATATGGCTACGGCTATGGCTACAAATACTGTTGCTAAGAGAACGCCCCTCGCATGATAATTTTGCTTCTTTTTCAGAAAAACGAAAAAGGGAAGAAAATTAAGTATAGCCCCCAGAGCTATGATCTTCCCGAGATAATCATTGGCGACGGCATTACTTAGGGTGGTATCGATATCGGCTTTAGACAAAAGTGCGATATAAAGAATTACCCCGGCAATATTTGCCGCAATTCCGGTTAAAAATCCTGTAAATATATGTTGTTTAATCATTAAGAGGCCAACTGCTTAGATCTTTGATAAAGTGGTGTGCTGTTAGGTCAAATTGTACGGGAACTACAGATACGTAACCTTCTTCCAGAGCTTTTTCATCGGTATCATTGCCCTTGTCTTTATTTACAAAAGTTCCTGTTAACCAATAGTATTCTCTTCCCTGGGGATTAGTTCTTTTATCGAACTCCTCTTCCCAGTGGGCATTAGCCTGTCTACAAATTTTTATTCCCTTGATCTTATCTGCTGGTAACTTCGGAAAGTTCACATTAAGAACCACGCCTTTGGGTAGCCCGTTTTTCAGAACGTTCCTTGTAATGCTTTTCACATATTTCCTGGTAGGTTCAAAATCGGCATTCAGGGAATAATCCAATAAAGAAAATCCTATCGCCGGGATTCCTTCTATACCGGCTTCTACTGCGGCACTCATGGTGCCCGAATAAATTACGTTTATAGAGGAGTTAGATCCATGATTTATCCCGCTTACACAAAGGTCTGGCTTGCGGTGAAGTATTTCCTGAGTGGCAATTTTAACGCAATCTGCTGGTGTGCCACTACAGCTGTATTCCTTATGCTTGTAGCTTTCTTTGATAGTCACCTGTTCACAGTAAAGAGTGTCACTAATGGTGATGGCATGTCCCATCCCACTTTGCGGACTATCTGGGGCGACCACGATCACATCTCCTATTTCTTTCATTACATCTACCAGTGTTCTTATTCCCGGTGCGGTAATCCCATCATCGTTGGTTACCAGGATAAGTGGTTTTTTATTGTCCATGCATAATTATTTGGTTCTGCTAAAATAAGAATTTAAATAAGGATACCTTATATTAGTGGGGTCACAAAAAAGTGCCGGTAAAGGCAAGTATTGGCACAGTTTTTACTATTATTATGTTGACCCAACGATGATGAAATTAAAAAGAATTATGAAAAGGAATATTAAAATCATAGCTGTCGTTCTTTTGATGGCCGCAGCCTCATGCAGTTTTACTACCAAGAAATTTGATGATCCCAATAAGGACAAGCTTCTTATAGATTTAATAACATATGTTCTAAACCAGGGGCATTATGATGCCAAGGAGATCAATGATAATTTTTCTGCGAATGTTTACGAAGATTACCTGGAGGGACTGGATCCTTCCAAAAGGTTCTTCTTTGCGGAAGATATCGCCGAATTTGATGCTTATAAAAATCAGATCGACGACCAGATAAAAGGTAAGAATATAGATTTTTTCAACCTTACCTATGATCGTTTGGGTAAACGAATGGAAGAGGCCAGAACTCTTTATAAAGAAATACTTGCCGAACCGTTTGATTTTACCGAGAACGAAAAGATCAATACAGATTATGACAGTCTGGAATATGTTTCTACTACAGCTGAAATGAAAAAAAGGTGGAAAGAACAGTTGAAGTTCAATACGCTAATTACCTATTATGATCTTCGTGAAGACGAAAAAAATAAGAAGGAGAAAGACGAGACCTATGTAATGAAAACCGATGCTGAACTGGAGAAAGAAGCCAGAGAGTCGACCCTTTCTAATATAAACAGGTATTATGATTTCACTGATGATCTTGAAAGAGAAGATTATTTCTCGGTCTATATCAATGCGATCGTAGAAGAATTTGATCCTCATACTTTCTACTTTGCTCCTCAGGATAAGGATCGTTTTGATATCGCCATGTCTGGAAAACTCGAAGGTATTGGAGCTCGTTTGGTCAAAGACAGCGATAACATCACCATCACCGAGGTTATTTCTGGTGGACCGGCCTGGAGAAGTGAAGAAATAGGAGAAGGAGATGTGATCCTTAAAGTAAAGCAGGAGGATGAAAAAGAGGCGGTAAGTATTGTGGGAATGCGACTTGACGATGCTGTAGATCTTATTAAAGGACCTAAAGACACCAAGGTTACCCTTACTGTTCGTAAAAAGGTAATGGGTAATATAGAAGAAGTCACCCTTACCCGGGATGT
>JBFGDP010000191.1:0-4719 GCA_041580575.1 Christiangramia sp. | reverse complement strand
CTATTTCACCTACTTTACTTCTGGCAGGGAGATCTACTGTATAGCCACTTTCATCTACATAGTCGGGGACGATGGTCTCTTTCCCGCGCTCTCGCTTTATAAGCCTGAATCCTAAATAATTTCCATTTGGGGAAACTTTTAAATCCCGCATATCTTTACCGTTAAGGTAGAAGATAAAATCGTTCTCCTTTTGTAAGGCTTCCCGGTAGGCTTTCGCTTTTTCTTTATTTCTTTTCCTTTCGGCTACCACAGAGAGCAGTTCTAGGTTCTCCTGTTCCAGCCATTCATCCCTGGGAGATACCTCTTCCTTTTTGTTTTCTTTCTTCGCGCCCGATCTAAAATTAGTAAGTTGCGAGATACGGGCATTTGTAAGATCGTACATAAAAGCATTTCCGTTTCCTTCGAAGGCAATCTTATTGTTATCAAGTAAGAATTCAGCATTCCAAATTGCGAAAGGCAGGTCCAGCAGTTCTTTCTTTTTCCTGGACCTCATATCATAAATAAAAAGATCACCATTTTCTGAAAAGACCTTTTTAGACCTGTCCTTGTTAAAATCGCCGGAAGCGGGGATAAGTTCCCTTTTTTCCTTTGCGGAAACCGGCAGGATCTCACCTGGGTTTTTCAGATCTATTCTATGTAACGAATCTGCCGGATGCTTCTCGGGATTATAATCGAAATACAGGTTTTCACCGTGTATTCCCCAGGTAACATCGCTGGGAAAAGTACCCATCCAGTCCGGGTCCTGCATAATTTTTTCAACGCTGAGTTCTGTGGTCTGCCCGAATGCGCATAAGGAACTAATTAAAAGAAGGGCGAGGAAGGTGAAGTATCTAAACATAAAATATAGCTCATAGATTTAAGGTTGCCCAAGATAATTAAATTTCGGTCTAATTTTAAACTATATGGTCTCATAGATGTCTAAAATCCAGTGTTCGTTATATTAGCGTCATCACATTTATCTTAACCAACTAATTTATTACTTATGATTAAAAAATTAAATGCGGTAGTGGTACTGCTTTTACTTTCCGTTTTTCAGATTGCGGCACAAAATCACCAGGAGATGGTGGAAAAGATCATCGCAGAGGCCAATCAGAATTCTCGATTAGAAAATATTGCCCATGAACTTCTGGATGTTGTAGGACCAAGACTCGTGGGGACTCCTCAAATGAAGAATGCCCATGACTGGGCAGTGAAAAAATATAGCGGCTGGGGTATTCCGGCCAGAAATGAAGAATGGGGAAAATGGAAAGGATGGGAGCGTGGGATTACCCATGTAGACCTGATTTCTCCGAGGATCCAAAGTCTGGAGGCAAGGCAACTTGCCTGGAGCCCGTCTACAGGGAGAAAGGGTGTTACCGCCGAGGTGATTATTCTTCCAGAAGCTAAAGATTCAGTAGATTTTGCCAGCAAATTAAAGGCTGTTAAAGGAAAGTTCGTTATGATTTCCATGCCGCAGCCAACGGGTAGACCAGACTATAACTGGGAAGAGTGGGCAACGAAGGAGTCTTTTGAAAAGATGAAATCAAATAGAGATTCGCTGGGGCAACTTTGGGAAGAGCGGTTAAGAAATACCGGTCTTTCCAGAAGAGAGCTTCCGAAAGCCTTAGAGGACGCGGGAGCCGAAGGGATCATTTCTTCATACTGGTCCAGAGGGTTTGGAGTGAATAAGGTATTCGCAGCGTATACTGAAGAGATCCCGACCTTAGATGTATCCCTGGAAGATTATGGTTTGCTTTACAGGTTGGCAGAAAACGGGAACAATCCGGAGATCAAGGTTGTGGCCGAATCTTCTGAGCTGGGTGATGTGCCTACCTTTAATACCATTGCAGAGATCAAAGGAACTGAAAAACCTGAGGAATACGTGATCCTTTCTGCTCATTTTGATAGCTGGGACGGAGCTACCGGGGCCACAGATAACGGCACCGGTACGATGGTCATGATGGAGACAATGAGGATCCTCAAAAAACTATATCCTAATCCTAAGAGAACCATCCTGGTAGGCCACTGGGGGAGTGAAGAGCAGGGACTAAATGGTTCCCGGGCTTTTGTAAAAGATCATCCACAAATCGTGGATAATGTCCAGGCGTTGTTCAACCAGGATAATGGAACCGGGAGAGTGGTGAATATTTCCGGCAACGGGTTTCTGAACGCATATGATTACCTGGGGCGTTGGTTATATGAAGTCCCCGAGAATGTAAGTACGCATATCGAGACCAATTTCCCGGGAACTCCGGGTAGAGGCGGCTCAGATTATGCTGCTTTCGTCGCTGCCGGTGCTCCGGCATTTAATTTGAGTTCTTTAAGCTGGGACTACTGGAATTATACCTGGCATACCAACAGGGATACTTATGACAAGATTGTTTTTGATGATGTTAGAAATAATGTGATCCTAACCGCTGTACTTGCTTATATGGCCAGCGAAGATCCTGAAAGAGCTTCCAGGGAGAAAATAAAATTACCGATGAGCAAAAGAACCGGTGAGCAAATGACCTGGCCTGAGCCCAGGGATGCGGAAAGAGCCGGAATGCTGGAAGAATAATTATAGCAGGGCAGCTAATTTCAGAGTTTAGATTTTAATAGGTTAGCTGCCTTTGTATAACCTCCATCACCTCCATCTATAAAATGGATGTGCTGGTCTGTACTCATATCTTTTACATAACAGGACATTATACTTTCCCTGCTCACGTGGTATCCATATTTAATAAGTCCTTTTTCCTCCAGCAAATCAAGATACTTTATCAGTCGCCTTCTTTGAGGATGGTTTCCGGTAATTACGGTATTTATTCTTCCGTCCAGGGTTAGGTTGTCTGTGAGCTCTACTAATTTTTGAAGATAATTTTTTCCGGCACTGGTTTTCTTAAGATACAGTTCGCCAAAATTAGCGATGAGTAAACTTTTCATGAAGGCGGGGAAATTCCATTTGCCAAGCTTTAATTTCATCTCATCTTTGATCCTCTTTAACCCGGTCGTGATCTTAAGTCTTTTAACCGAAACAGGTTTTCTATGATTTGCAGATCCGTAAATCTCATCTATTGCTTTCATGACTTTAGAATAGGTCTTCGAAAAGTCTGATTCACCACATCCGGAAACGATCAGGCTCAATACCTCCTGGTCCTTATTAGGGGGCTTTATTTTATCCCATTTACATTCCATCCCTATTAGGTTCAGGGGTGTTTCGTCCATCGTTATATTCTGTATGGCCTCATTTTGCTTGATCTCATTTTCTGCATATTGCAAACCGTTCCCCAGGACTACGGGAATGTTTAGAATATGGTTGGCCTGGACGCGGGCGATCCTTAGCTCAACGTTCTTTTTATAAATATCTGAAACACTGTAACTGCCAATGGCCAGCCTGAAACCAAAATTCCTGCGTGCATTGATATGATGTTTTTCCAGGATCACCAGTGATTGCTGAAGCATATCTTCCGGAATTAGGAAGGTTGCTCCATCGCCTCCAAAGAAGAACGGCACAGAAATTTTATGGACTTCAGCCAGGTTAAGTACTGCTACCACACAGCCGGTAGCTACAAGGTTCACCTGATTATGATTTCCATCCTGGATGGCTTTTGTAGAATTGCGGATGTCTGCAACCAGGATATGCCAGTCATCGGGGACGCTGGTAAAGTTCTTTTGCTCACTAATGAGGTTGCTTACTGACTGTTTATGAACCTCAAGATCTGCATAAAAATTGGTATTGCTCGTTTTCATACATTAAAGGTCGCTATATATACCTGTTATTTTTATATGCCCCCGAGCCGGTTCTAAAACTATTAATTAAGTTCTGCTCCTACTGCCACGCTGCAGTCATGTCCCGGTTCTCCATGTGGTGGATTGATCTTTGGAGCAGCTCCCTGGAGCCTAACCGGGGATCCTGTTGTTGGTTGAATTGTTGTAGACGTTTTTGCATTGTCCAGAGGTGCTCCAACTGGAAGATCACACCTATGACCTTCTTCTCCATGAGCCGGGTTGTATTTAACATCGGCACTTTTGGACATATTTTCTTTGAGCTCTTCTGCAGATGCAGTCTCTTCTACAGGTTCATCCTTTGTGGAAGTTTTTTCCTGGTCTTTACAGGAATAGGTGAAGACTGTAAACAGGCAAATGAGTATTAAGGAAAGCTGATTTATTCTTTTCATGATTCTGAATTTAAGACCTATAAATATATTTAAATTAATCGGTAATCGCTTGGAGTTCTTCACTGGAAATAGTGAGAATTCCAGATGCCGGCAGCCTGCCAATCATCTCACGCCAGTTTTCATCTTTTTCGAACACATGCAGGAAGATAGGTTTCGCCTCTTCCAGCCGGCCGCTATTGGCCAGGGCAACTGCTTTCCAGAACTTCATTTCCAGGTTATCAGGGAACATTTTCTCTGCCGTACCGTACTCTTTGAGGGCTTTTTCCATATCTCCTGCTTCCACGGCAAGATCACCCTGGTTCATATGTTCGTAGGCTCTGGCGACCTTTAAAAGTCTTGATAATTCTTTGATAGGCTCTGTATGGTCGTCTACCCTTAGATCTATTTTTTTGTCGTCCCAACTGTTACTGGTCTTTTCAGGTCCTACCACGATCAAGGCTGCAGATTGTTTACCTCTACTGTCCCCACCGGCTTCCTGCGCAGCTTTGAGGGCTTCCACAACCCTTTCGGCCAGTGGATATTCGGCAAATTGTACAAAGGCTTCGGCCATGGCTGGCACGACTTTATCGTTCAGCATCATATT
>JBFGDP010000190.1:0-4721 GCA_041580575.1 Christiangramia sp. | reverse complement strand
TTTTTCTCCCGGCTTCAATTCCTTTTCTGCCATGGTACCACCGGCATGAACAAATGCCATCCCGTCACCTTCAATCTTTTGCATAATAAAGCCTTCGCCACCAAAAAATCCTCGTCCCAGTTTCCGGCTGAATTCTATTCCAATGGAAACACCTTTAGCTGCACAAAGAAATGCATCCTTCTGGCAGATGAATTTACCATTGAACCTGGTGAGATCTATTGGAATGATCTTACCGGGATATGGTGAGGCAAAACTTATCTTCTTTTTACCGGAAAACTCATTCGAGAAAATGGTCATGAACAAGGTTTCCCCGGTAAGCAATCTCTTTCCTGCTCCCAGTACCTTGCCTAAAATACCTTCATTTTGCTTAGAACCATCTCCAAATATGGTATCCATTTTTATACCATCGTCCATCATCATGAAATTTCCGGCTTCAGCAATTACTGCTTCCTGAGGATCCAGTTCAAGTTCTACATACTGCATCTCCTCACCGAAGATCTGGTAGTCTATTTCGTGTGCGTTCATAATATAATATTTTGATTGATGATCATTATGTGCTCGTGGTATCAGTAGCTTCTATAATGCTTCCGTTACTTTTTCGATTTAAGTTTAACAGTCCACTCAAATTCAAAAACGGCCACTTCTACCCCGTCTTCATTTAATCCAACAGATTTCATCCAGAAGGTTTGCCCCTCTCCTGTGGCCATGGTCGCATCCAGGGCCTCCTGTACCTTATGACCATCATAGCAATTAAATTTGATCTTGCCGGTCGCTTTTTTTGTAAATACAGCTTTATTTTGAGCGACCAGCATGGAGATCTTTTTATCAGATTCCTGGATCTTATTCATTACCAAAGCCCCGGTGCTTAATTCGGCGGCCATAGCCTGCACTGCGAAGTACATAGAGTTGAATGGATTCTGATTGATCCATCGATGTTTCACCCCTACTTCACACTCGGTTTGATCTAAATGTTTTACCCGCACACCACATAACCAGGCACTTGGCAATTTCAACATTAAAAAGGAATTCAATTTAGACGGCGAAAGCTTCATTTATAAGGAGTTTAGATGATTTATTGATAAAAGTACTAAATAACTGGCAGTATTAAGTTCTTAATTATTTGTTAATTTTCAGTACTATGTGTTGCATAATACCTTCTTTTAGATATATATTTGTATAAGAATCTAATAGGTTATAAACTCATCAAATCAAAACATCATGAAAAAATCATCGCACATCAGGATCATGAAACTACCCAAAAAGGGAAATTCAACTTTTACCAAACAGCAAATTTATCTGGCAGTTACATTTATTTACATCTATTTTATCACTGCCATATTCTTTTAAATCAATCTATTCTAACTAAGAAAAAAATGACCACTCAAACCATCCATAATAACAGAACTCTGACTACCGTACTTCATCTATCGGTTTTCACAAAATATTTCATACCGCTGGGGAATTTCATTTTTCCCATGCTGTTATGGCTATCACGTAAGCAAGACGCTTTTGTAGATCATCACGGTAGGAATGCTTTGAATTTTCAAATAAGCATGTTTCTATATACCATATTCATCATTGCCGTAGGTGCCGCCGTATTTGTTTATTTCGGGATGAAATTTGCGATTGGGGAGCCTTACTTTTTTGAAGAAGATTCCTTTATCATAGATAAGTTCTCTGATGCCCTGCCCTTCATTATCACCGCAGGTTCATTGGGATTAATACTTCTGGGGCTTTTTATCCTGGAATTGTTTGCCGTCATCAACGCAAGCATCAAAGCCAGTGAAGGGCAATTGTACAATTACCCCTTAACCATCAATTTTTTGAGCCTGGATGAGCCAGGCGACACTAATCATCAACAATTTAATCAATCAAAAAATGAACAGTTTAATGACACCCAAAAACAAACACTATGAAGATTGAAAATACAAAAGCCCAAATGCGTAAGGGTGTATTGGAATACTGCATTCTCTCTGTTCTAAGAGATGAAGATGCCTACGTGGCCGAGATTCTGGAAACCTTGAAAGACGCAAAGCTGTTGGTAGTGGAAGGGACCATTTATCCCCTGCTAACCAGGCTAAAAAATGCCGGACTCCTCAATTACCGTTGGGAGGAATCCACCAGTGGGCCACCTCGTAAATATTACGGTCTCACCGAAACAGGAAAAATATTTCTCAGGGAATTAACAGGTACCTGGGAAGAACTGCAATCTGCAGTAAATATCGTAACCACTCAAAAAAAGAAGAACCATGAATAAGACAGTAAATATAAACCTTGCCGGCACTTTCTTTCATATAGATGAGGATGCCTATGCCAGACTTCAACGATATCTGGAGGCGATAAGGCATTCATTTTCCGATACCCAGGGCCGTGAAGAGATCATTTCTGATATTGAAGCTCGTATTGCTGAATTATTTAATGAAAAGATCAAGAATGACCGCCAGGTGATCACCATAAAAGAAGTAGAAGAAGTTATTACTATCATGGGGCAACCCGAAGATTATATGGTAGATGAAGAGATCTTTGAGGACGAACCAAAAAGGTCTAAAGCGACCAAAACAGTTGGAAAAAGACTTTTCCGTGATCCTGAAAATGGCTATGTGGGAGGAGTATCTTCCGGTCTAGGCCACTATTTGGGCATAGAAGCGATCTGGGTAAGATTATTCTGGGTGTTATTAACCATTTTCTCCAGCGGAGCCTTTATTTTGATATATATCGCTTTCTGGATCTTTGTTCCAGAAGCTAAATCCACGGCAGATAAACTGGCCATGCGCGGAGAGGAGGTTACCGTCAGCAATATCGAGAAGAAGATTCGTGAGGGTTTTCACGAGGTTTCAGATAGTATAAAAAATGTAGACTATGAGAAGTATGGTAAAAAGGCCAGTGCCGGTGCCAGCTCTGCGGCTACGACCCTTGGTGATATCATCAAGTTCTGTCTGAAACTATTTGTGAAATTCGTAGGTATCTTATTATTATTAATTGCAGGATCCTTACTTATCGCGCTGTTCGTGGGATTATTTGCGATTGGAACGTTTGGGATCATTGATGCACCATGGACAGATTATATAAATGCTGTGAACAGCGGTGCACCAATCTGGTTGATTTCCTTACTTGTGTTCTTTGCCGTAGGTATTCCTTTTTTCTTCCTGTTTGTACTGGGACTAAAGATCCTGGTAAAAAATCTAAGATCTATAGGAAGAGTAGCCTTGCTCACATTGCTGGGATTATGGTTGATTTCGATCATAGGATTAACCGTGGTGGGCGTTAGCCAGGCTACCAACAGGGCTTTTGACGGTGAGGTAGTACATACCGAAAAATTAGCCATCACTCCAAATGATACTGTATTCTTAAGAATGAGACATGATTCCAAACTTACCGGAAGGACCTGGAAGAGCTCAGATTTCAGAATGGCATTCGATGATAATAAAAAGGTCATCGTAGGTAATGACATTAGATTGATCGTAAAATCTACCCGGGATTCATTAGGTAAAATAGAAGTACTAAGATCGGCTGAGGGGAAAGATTTCCAGGACGCGCAGAACAGGGCCGGTAAAATTAATTATACCAGCAGTCTTATGGGTAATGAATTATTACTGGACGGCTATTTTACTTCTGATGCTGAAGATGGATATCGAGACCAGGAAGTACAGGTGACGCTCTTTTTACCTATAGGAACCATTTTATATGCCGATGAGAACACTTCTTCCTACCACAGAAATTATGAATCTTTCGGAGATATTCTGAACAATGGAGACGAGGAACATTTTCTAAAGATCATGGAGAATGAAACTCTTTGCGAAGATTGTGACACGAATACCTGGGAAAGCGATAACAACACCTGGGAAGAAGAAGATACAGACATGGATCCTTCAGATGATTTTAACGCCAGGATCAATGTGAACGGAGAAGAATTAAACATCAGGGTAAATGACCAGGGTGTGGAGGTGAAAGATCAGGAAGGTGATCGTATAAAAATCGACAATGACAGAATTCAAATAAACAATCAATCATGAGTACGCTCGTAAACCTTGTAATTAGTTTTATTATGGGTCTTTTTTTTGGTCATCAAATGGAAGAACCAAGAACCGCAAGTCACGAGTTTCAGAAATGCACTTTGGAGCTGGTAGAGAATCTCCAGCAGCGCCAGCAAATTCTGGAAACGTAATACACAAAAAATCAAGAGCCTCCAATAGGAGGCTTTTGTTATATTTGGTACAGAACTAAAATTATAAAATGCTAAAAAACATCCCATTATTATTGCTGTTAGCCTTCTGTTCTGTCCAGGCCCAGGAAAAGATCAAAGGCAGCAGAAATGTCAAAACCGAACAATACGACCTAACTTCTTTTCACACGATCGAGGCCACAGGGGAATTTAAAATAGAAATCTTAAAAGGATCACGAGCTTTAATTGAGATAAAAGCCGATGATAATCTGCACGATTATATACAGACAGATGTAAGAGACGGGGTCCTTTATATTAAACCAATCAAAGAATTCAGCCGGGAAAAGTCCCAGGAATTAAAGATCACTTTCGCCGATACCCTAAGGAAGATCATGCTCGCCGGGAAGGTAGAATTTGTATCCCTACAGGATATCAACGCAGGTGGTTTTACACTGGAAACCCGCGAAGATGCCAGGGCTTATATGACCTTAATTTGTAACAATCTAAACCTCGTTCAGAACGACGATGCCAAAGCTGAACTAAATATCACTGCAGATAG
>JBFGDP010000189.1:0-4771 GCA_041580575.1 Christiangramia sp. | reverse complement strand
CAGTTTATCACTGTATTCGGCATCTATACGGTTAAGCTCGATCCTGGCGTTAATAATATCGTTCCTGCTGGCCAGCAGTTTATTTTCCTGGGAAATAAGTTTCGCCTGGTTTTCCTGCAACTTGAGCTTTTTTTCTTCCACATCGGTCATCGCTTTTAGACCCTCCTGCTGCAGTAACTGAGTTCGATTATATTGGGTTTCGGCAATATTCAGATTGGTCCTGGCCGCTTCCAGGTCTATGCTGTCACTTCTCATTTTAAGCTCAGCCTGTCTAAGCTTATTTTCAGCCTGCTCTAATTTTAACTTTCTCTCTCGTTGCAGCGAAATGATCTGATTCTCTAAGGCTGAAATCTTTTCATCATAAGAACTTAAGGAATTTGTTTTCGCCTTTACCTGGTCTCCCGTTCTTTCTACCAGATCGGGATCAAAATATTCATCCTTGATCTCGGTGATATGAAGGATAGTATCACCTTTTTCAACATAATCCCCTTCCCGAACATACCATTTATTGATCCTGCCGGGTATGGCCGACTGAATAGTTTGAGGTCGCTGCTCTGGCGTTAAAGTAGTTACCGATCCTTTCCCTGAAATTGTTTGCGTCCAAGGCAGGAAAAGAATGACAATTCCTCCTATCGCAAAAATCTTTAGAAAACGATTAAAATATTTGTAATGCCTGGTATGGAATACCTTTTTCCCGGCCTCATACCTGGTAAGGTCAACCTTCTCGTGCAGCGTATTCTTCGTAATATTCAGCATGACTATCGGGATTTATTTTTAATTCGACCTTCACTAATAACAATATGCCTGTTACATTTTTCTTTCCATATCTCATCCTGACTGGTCACTATAATAGACCAGGGATTTGCCGGATCAAATAAATGCTGCAGAATCCTTTTTTGTTCATCCCGATCTATCTGATCCAGGGGTTGATTCAATATCAATATTCCAGGTTTCCTAACCAGGCTTCGGGCCAGTACGATCTTTTTTGCAATAGTGTAAGGCAATTGAATACCTTCAGGATAAATCATGGTTTCCAAACCTTTGGGTTGCTGTCTCACAAAATCCGTGAGTCCTGTTTTTGCCAGAGCACTGTAGATCTCTTTCTGGCTAATAGAATTGTCTCCAAAGGTTATATTTTCCAGCAATGTTCCTTCAAATGGAGATTCTTCAGTAAGGGACTGCCCCAAAAGAGAATGATAGAAATTAAGATCTATATTCTGCATGGAGATGCCGTTTACATATACCTTTCCCGACGTTGGTTCTAAAAGGCCGGCAATGATCTTTAAAAGGGTGGATTTTCCTGAGCCATTGGGACCTTCCAGCAATATTTTATCTCCCGGATGTATGGTTAGATTAATATCCTCAAGAATCATTTTATTATCAAATCCGGCAAAGCTTATATTCTTTAATTCTATTAGTAATTCTGAATTTTCGGCAAAACTTTTATCACCTCCCTGGGTTTCCAGTGTTTTATCTACCACTTCGCCCAGCTTTTCCAGTGAGGTTAAAACATCATATAGATTTTCCAGGCCTATGATCATTTTTTCCACAGAACTAATGATAAGTAGTATAATGATCTCTGCAGCCACAAATTGACCAATATTCATTTGCTGATTTAATACCAGAAGACCTCCAATAATCAACAAACCTGCCGTCACCAATACCTTGAAAACGATCATTTGAATAAACTGGAGTCTTAAAATCTGGAAGTGGCTTTCCCGTGCATCCAGGTATTTACTCACGAGCATGTCATTTTTAGTTATCGCGTGGGTGGTTCTTCCAGAAGTCTTGAAACTTATAAGGGTTCTTGCAACCTCCTGTATCCAGTGAGCTATGCGATACTTCATTTTAGACTCGTCAATACTGGTATTTAACCCTGTGCGCGCTGTAAATTTGAAAACGAGGAAAATAAGCAGGACCAGAAGTACCCCGTATAAAATGAAAAATGGGTGATAAAGCGACAACAGAATAAGACCAAAAATGATCTGTAATACGGCTGCAGGAAAATCTAACACCAGTTTGGATATTCCCTTTTGAATACTAAGTACGTCAAAGAATCTATTCGCAAGCTCGGGCGGATAGAAATCCTTTAATTCAGACATTTTGATCTTGGGAAAACGGTAAGCAAATTCAAAAGAAGCCCGGGTAAAGATCTTTTGCTGAATATTTTCCAGGATCCTTATCTGCATTAATTGAAGAGTCCCTACAAAAGCGACTCCCAAAGTTACTAAGGTAACCAGTACTACCCAGGAAGTTGTGATCCTTGCACCCTGGATAAGATTCACAATAGCCTGAATTCCCAGTGGAACCGATAGGTTTACCAGACCTGCGAATATGGCATAATACAGGATCTGTAAAAAATCCTTTTTCTCCAGTTTTATGAGACCCATAAAACGTTGCCAGACTGAAAGTTTAGGGCTACTCATTTATTCTGATATTTAAGGTTCTTACTATAAGGTCACTGAAATAATCCTGCGCTGTTATTTTATCGTTACAATCTGTGATCGAGGTGAAATGATCTTTTAAAAAATGTTGATGCAGCGCACCATCCACGATCATGCTGGCCAGGCTAAAAGGAAATGGATAATTCGGCGAGGCTTCCGAAATTATTTCCCTGATCCGGCTCACCAATCGCTTATAAACAGCGAAATAACCATCCTTATTCTCTATATCAACTTCTTTGGTTAGGTATGATTTGGAAGCCTCGTTGATAATGATACGATTTAATATTACCTCATTGATATGGCTGAAACTGGCATCTTTCTCCACCGTTTGGGTCACTACCTCAACTGCCTTTAATAGCTTTTTAGCCGGATTTGTAATACTGTTAGTGGCAAACACCAATTGATACTCCTTCCAGCCCCAGTACCAGGAGGTGAGATAAACCAGCAATTTGTGTTTATTCTCAAAATATCGGTAAATAGAACTCTCGTTGGATTCTATTTTGACACCCAGTTTCTTAAAAGTGAAATTTTCAAATCCCATTTCGTCAATAAGAAGGATACTATGTTCAATGATCCTCTTCCCCAGGGCGGTAGTTTCAGGATCTTTCAGATAGATCTTTTCATTTACACCAATCCTGATATTTTGTAAAAGATGCTTCATACATAAAACAATTGCTTTCAAAAATAATAGTTTTTATATATCTATTAATAGTATTACTATTATTTTAACTTCTGTCAATTGTGGTTCAGCTAATGATGTTGGAATGAAAATATAAATAAGGCCGCAAACTGCTGGAAGAGCTTATTTTAAGCAATTAGGGGTAGTATACAAATCATTAAACAGAATCTCAGCATTAAATGGAAAAGATATATCTGGAAGGTTTAGATACCGCGAGGAGATTCTTTTAAAAGTAAATTACAGGAAAGAATTGATCTTAGTAGGGTACAGGTGGCCCCGCAGTTAAAATTTCGGGTACTGCATTACCCTGATCATGAAATACCGTCGCGCTGTGATTTCTTTCGATTAGAAAGTGAACCAACAGCGCGATAGCAAAAATTAAAATTAACTTGAACAGGAAACTAACTATGTTAGTATCCGAATCTAACTGTTCACTAAAATTGATATGGGGCAAAAAAAGTTTCATCTATTTTAATTTAGTCGTTTTCACTAATACGTTAGAATTCAGCCATTTCAAGTAGGGTAGGTTAACATTATGCAATTTAATGGGAGAATTGCAGGTAATTCTCACTAACCTTAAATAGTTTTTAACCAGGATATTAACAATTTCTATTGCCAACCGTAAAATTTGAAGTTTCTGCACGACGGCCTGAAAAAGTTTTACGAAAGAATGGCTATGACACCCAGAATATTGCCGTAGACACATTATACTGGCCATGAGGTAATTAGAAAACATTCAACTTTGTAGTTTTGTTAGCTGTAATTTGCAGAGCGGAATGTTAAAAACGACCTTGAATTTATCTTTTCTTTAAAATTTTTAAGCATCAAAATTTGTTTCTTGCACTATAGTTCAATTGTAAACAGGCAATACCAGGGCATTCGTTTCTCTGTATAATTTTGTTCTATGAGAAAAACTCTAATTCAATTTATCTCCGGCATCAGGGCATTTTTGGTAAAAAAGTTCCAGGCATATAACCAGAAACTCCCTTATCTCATCATTGCCATCATTTCACTAATCATAGTGGTAGGAAGTATCAACCTCTTTATTGAACTCACAGATACCTTAAAAACTGATACACTGGCGCAGCTAGACGATGAAGTAACTAAATTTATTATTTCATTAAGAAATCCCATCCTTACCGAGTACTTCATATTCATGACAAAAGCCGGCGACCTTTATGGATACCTTATCGTAGTTGGAATCTACCTCCTTATTTCAAAATTGATCCTTAAAAGATGGAAATATGTATTACAGACCACCCTGGTTCTTATCCTGGCTACGGCTTCCAATGTCATGTTGAAACGTTTTATAAACCGCGCCCGGCCGGGCATCGAGCATTTGGTCTCGGTTGAAACCCTAAGTTATCCCAGTGGTCATGCCATGAGTGCCATGGCTTTCTATGGATTCCTGATTTATCTATGCACGAAATTCAGAATAAATAAATTTCTGAAATTCAGCCTGAGTGCTCTTTTAGGCTTTATAATATTGAGTATAGGAATAAGCAGGATCTACCTGGGGGTACATTTTCCTTCAGATATAGTAGGAGGTTATATCGCCGGATTAATCTGGGTGTTTTTCTGTATTCTTGTTCTTAACCTGATCGAAATTTTCAGAAGAGATCCAGCCACCTGAAAAAAACAAAACCTG
>JBFGDP010000188.1:0-4843 GCA_041580575.1 Christiangramia sp. | reverse complement strand
GGGCAGGCTAATAATCTTGTGGTCCTAAATGCGCGTGTAGATGTGAACAACGACAGTATCGCCCTCATGGAAACCGCCCAGCAGTTACGAAATACAAAACGAGACCTGAATGTTCTTCTTGACCGGGAAGTAGATGATAATCGGTTTACCGTAGATACGACCGTAAACTTTATCTCTGACCTGGAACTGCAAGGCTTCATAGATCAGGCAGAACGAAATAATGTATCCTTGTTACAGATCGACCAGAGTTTGGAAATAAGTGATTATGACATTAGGATAAGTAAATCTGGGTACTTGCCTGTTATTGATCTAACAGGCTCTTATGGCTGGAACCGTAATCGAAGTGCAGCTACGGCCTTTTTTCCCGGGTCCACGACAACTACAGATGGTCTTTCTGCCGGAGTGAGTTTAAGATGGGACATTTTTGACGGGGGCAGAACAAATGTGCAGGTTCAAAATTCCAGATTAAGATATGAGAACCAGCAAATTCTTAAAGAGCAACTGGAAACAGAGGTTAGAAGGGATATTGCGAATGCCCTTGGTAACTATCGGAATAAATTATTTATTCTGGAGGTTCAGGAAGATAATGTTAAGACTAACCAGGATAACTTTAACCGATCTGAGGAGCAATACAAATTAGGCAGGATCACCTCTATCGAATTCCGGCAGGCTCAGATAAATCTTTTAGACGCCCGTACCAGTCTTAATCTGGCAAAATATGATGCTAAGCTAGCCGAACTGCAGGTTCTGCAATTAACCGGGCAATTACTAAATGTTGAATTATAACTATGTTTGAACATTTTTTTCAATGTCCGTATTGTTGGGAAGAGATCTCGGTCTTGTTAGATCCATCGGTAACTACACAAACCTATATTGAAGATTGTGAGGTTTGTTGCAGGCCAATAGAATTTCGGGTTTCGTTTGAAGAGAATGAATTAACTGAATTTGAAGCAAGAGATATAGAGCAATAAGGTGCTTTTTGTGCAAAATTTAAAACTTTTTGCTTTTATTCTATACAAAACAATCTCTTATTTGTTGAAGCACAGGCGGGAAGCAAATATGTGGGTATTGGGATGAATTTTTTCTTGAAAAAGTTTGGTGAAATACTAAATTCTAACTTATATTTGCCGTCCAATATAGCGGAATAAGAGGTTGCTCCGGTAGCTTTAGCATAAAAACCGCATATCGGGATTATAACCCGAAGCTTACAAAATATATTGGAACACATATCGCGGGATAGAGCAGTAGGTAGCTCGTCGGGCTCATAACCCGAAGGTCACTGGTTCGAGTCCAGTTCCCGCTACTAAGAAGATAAACCCCTGAAATTCAGGGGTTTTTTTATGAGGTAAAGTCACTGTTTCCTCTGATGCCTTCGGACAGTTTGCACTACTAAAGCAAAAAACCACCTCTCTCGAAGGTGGTTTTTGTTATTCAGTTATTTATAAATTATGTTCCCTCACTTAAAGAGAAACTTCCGTCTCCATTAAAGTTAGTAAGAGTGATAGTAACGGTCCATACTCCAGGAGTTCCTTCTGTAGTTACGCCTGAAAAGGAATCTGGCTCAATAGAACCATTAAGTATCTTATTTAAAACTGTGGCACCATTGGCACTTGTTACCACCATTCGAAAAGCCCCAGAGGCTGTAGTTGTAATGTCGGCATTATATTCGGCCGTACTTAAGTTATTTTGCCAGGTAAAACTTCTGGTAATGCTGCCACCTGTACCTGTAAAGTCTCCATTGATATCCCCGAAAAAATCATCATCATTTTCAACCAATGCAGTACCATTAATTCTAACCACTGGTTCGGATGCGTTATCGTCACTACTACAACCTATAAAAATTGAAGCGAAAAATAGTATTATTAAACCTGTTTTAAGAAATGGATTGAATTTCATAAGGAATAATTTAAGGTTAAGATTGTTCTAATTTTCAATTTCCAATTCGGTTGCTAAGTCCAAACCATCCGCAACAATTTCAAAGATTTCGCTGTTCTGGTTTTCACTTATAACTACTACTCCATCAAACAGATTAGCATCCGCCATCATGTCATCAGTAACCTCCGCAAACCATATTGAAGGGTCAAAGGTAATTTGAGCTATTGCAGATTGATTCTCAGTAAAAACTATGGTTCCTTCCCTTTCTACCTCAAAGGTTTCACCTGAGTTAAATTCAAACCGCACTGGCAGAACATTACCCTCTGGTGATGAATAAGTACCTATCAAAACTACTGAAGGTTCATCATTTTCATCCAGTATTTCCAGTTCAACGCTAACTTCTTCATAAGTTCCAGCAGGAATTGTAATGTTTCTAATATCTGGCGAAGGAATTCCTGTTGCAAAATCTATTACTATAGTTCCTTCCAGTTCAAATTCCACAGATTCAATATCATTTTCAGATTCTGCCTCAAATTCCATAGCCGTCAGTGTAATAAAGCCTTCATTAAAAATAAAGCTTCCACCTGTTGCTTGTCTATTAAACAAAGCTGATTGAGAATTTGTGCTAAACGATGAAGTTACCGTTTTAAAATTCACCGACAATCCTGGTTCATTTGAAGAATCATCTGAACTACAAGCCAAAATACCGACCAATAGGATGATTAATGATAATTTTAAATATAACCCTTTCATTTTGTAGGTTTTAGATTACTAATGAGGCAAATATATATTTAAATCTTGTAAGGTAGACCTGGATATACATTTTTAGATATGCATAAGGGCAGATACCAACTTCAAATCTTGAATAAAATGGTTCGATATTCCAATTTTTTCCGCTACTAAAACGAAAACCACCTTTAAAAGAGGTGGTTTTTTTATGGAATAAATTCAGCATGCTTGCTTTAGCGGATTTATGAAGTATTCAACGGCTTTTTCTCTGCCGAAATTTTATGTGTTGAGCTTTTACTTCTTTTAATACTGCCTAATTTCCGGCTAAACGATTATATGAAAATGATTTTGTTATATTTAGGGAATTAACTAAAACCAGTATAATAAATGGGAAAATTTGAAATTAAAAAAGATAAAGCGGGAGAGTTCCGTTTTAATTTAAAAGCCGGGAACGGGCAGGTGATTTTAAGTAGCGAAGGTTATAAAGCTAAACCATCATGTATGAATGGTATAGAATCTGTTCGAACGAATTCACAGTCTGATGAGCGTTTTGAAAGAAAACAAACAGCTACCGGTCATAAATTCAATTTAAAATCTACCAACGGGCAGGTAATTGGCACAAGTGAGGTATACACCACGGTCGCGGCCATGGAAAATGGTATCGCCTCTGTAGCTAAAAATGCACCCGATGCAAAAATAGATGATCAATCCTAGAAATTCAGTTGCTCTTCGATAAGAGCATTCTTAGAAATGAAAAGCCACTCTAACCGAGTGGCTTTTCATTACACATGTAAGGTAGGCTATGATTACTCTGCAGGGACAAGTACAGCGTCAATTACATGAATAACACCGTTACTGGCAGAAATATCAAACAATCCGGCTCCTACAAGTATCGCTGAATTCGCTTCCATGTCTTCATCATTCGTATCTATTCCAGCATTACTATCAACATAAATAGATGGACCTAACAGGGTTTCAATTTCCCTTGGAGAATTTTTTGGAACCACACTATTACTGAACCTTCTACCTTCGGTAACGTGATAACTAAGAATCGCTCCAACCGTCTCTGGGCTTAGAGTTTGTAAATTGTCTGCATCACCACCCAACAATTCCAGGAAAGCAGCATCTGTAGGTGCAAATACGGTATATTGATCACCTCCGGCAAATAAGGATGTAATTCCTGCATATTCCAGTGCGGCAAGAAGTAAAGTAAATTGGGGTGCCTCTTCGTTAGTAGCATTAGCAACTACGATCTCTGCAATAGTTAAATCTCCTTTGTTTGAGGCAGGTGATGGATTTGCCTTTTCTGAGGCATTTGCGGTGGCATCAAAAGAAGAAATGTCCGCTTCCACAGGTTCTGATTCACAAGCGGAGAAAATAAATATAAAGGCCAGAAAAAGGCTTTTAATAGATACTCTTTGAAGTTTAGTGGTTTTTTTCATAACTATAAATATTTGATTATTAGTTAAATATAGTTACAACGCTCATTTTGTTTAATGTTTTTAACTAAAATTTAAACAAAAAATATAGTGTATATAATTTTCAGTCATATTAGCAGGATAAAATACTATTTCCAGAAACCTGGCGGAAAGAAAAAAGCTACCTCGATACAGACAGTATTTGTATTTCAAAAAAAATATCAACCCGTGAAACTCTGAAAGCTTTTAGTTCTCAAATAGAATATTGTAAAGGCCGGTAATAAAAGTATCTGGTATAATAGGAAAACAAAATAAAGAGAGCCCATTGGTTCGCCTCCACTGGTTATTAAGAACTGGTCCCCAAGCGGACCTTCAGAAAATATAGTTATTGTAAGCAGGTTCCAGCCCAGATGGAGACCTATGGGCAGATATAAGGACCTGGTTTCTGTAAAAGCATATGCAAACATTAGTCCGCCCACACCGGTGATGATAAAGGTGAATAACATGGGTAATAGATTTCCGAATACACTATATGAGAACCAGTGGTAAATTCCAAAAATAACAGCTGAGAGCAAACAGGCTTTGTGCTTTCCCAGATATTTTAGCGCCAGGATAAGTAAAGCGCCTCTAAAAAGGAGTTCTTCGATTAGAACAGACCTGAGCGTCCACCATGAACCATATAGAAACTCCCTGGCGGTGTAAGCTGTATTGATTTCAACATTGTAATTCAGCACACGTATGATCAGGATAAAATAGATCGTACATATTCCTGCTGCTGCAACAAATCCCCAAACCAGGTCCTTTAGCCTTGACAAATTTGG
>JBFGDP010000187.1:0-4865 GCA_041580575.1 Christiangramia sp. | reverse complement strand
AACAAACCGACACTTACAGAGGCGCCTCACTCATAAAATTCGAAAAATCACCCGGATTTTCAGGGATGTTCAGGGACCTAATATTGCTTGATGATGTGCATTATTATACGATCCAGGATCATTTTGTAATCCTGGGTTCAGACCTGGAACAATTAAAAGATGTTATTACTGATTTTCAAAATTCAGATGTTTTAGCAAATAAGGCATATTTTAATGAGCTTATGAATTCGTTAGCCTCGGAAGCATCTTCATTACTGGTAGTTAATCCGGTAAATTTTACGCAACAGCATGATCCTGATACCGAAGGCCAAAAACTAAATTTTCAAAAGAATAGCCTGGTGGCTTTCCAAATTATCAACGAGGATAATTTTGCCCATTTACACGGGATCTTCACCAATTCTAATGAAACGGTTAGCACCAACGGAGCACAACAGAGTTTATCCATTAAACTAGATGCCCCGGTTACTTCTAACCCTTTTTTTTTCAAAAATCACCGGACAGATCAAATGGACCTGGCTGTGCAGGATGAAAACAATGACCTCTATCTCATCTCGAATAAAGGCAATGTATTCTGGAAAAAAAATATGGATAGCCAGATCACGAGTCCGGTATTCCAGGTAGATCTTTTTAAAAATGGAAATCAACAATTAGCTTTTTCAACAGGATATAACCTGGAGGTAATAGACAGAACAGGTAAAAAGGTAAAGGGTTTCCCCATTAAATTCAACCAGCCTCTCACCCAACCTTTGGCAGTGTTCGATTACGATAATAACCGAACTTATCGTTTCGTCCTGACCCAGAATAAGAAGGTTTATATGGTGGGTCCAAAGGGAAAAGCTATAAAGGGATTTGATTTCGAAAACGCTTCCAGCCCTGTGATAAAAAGCCCTAAACATATCAGGCTCGGAAATAAGGATTATATCCTGATAGCCGAGGAATCTGGCAGGCTGAATATTTTAAGCAGACAGGGAAAGATACGCGCACCGATCACAGAAAACATAGAATTTTCAGATAACGAATGGTATGGCTATCAAAATAGTTTTGTATCCACACAACCTGCCAAAAACATGGTTAGAATATCCCAAAACGGAACCGTATCAAGAAAAGACCTGAAACTTGCGGAGAACAACCGGATCGTAGCCAACAGAAATGACCTGGTCTATTTAAGCGAAAATGAACTTAATATCAATTCCAATAGTGTTGCCCTGGAATTCGGGCTCTACACAGATCCGCAACTATTTCAATTTAGAAATCGAACTATAGTTGCGGTTACAGACACCCAGACCCAAAAGGTTTTTGTCTATAATGAGAAAGCAGAATTACTGGAAGGATTCCCGGTTTACGGTACCTCGCAGGTAGATATAGCTAATGCCGACCTGGACTCAAAATTAGAGCTGGCTGTAAGAGGAGAAGAAAATGAAATTTTGATCTATGAATTCCCGTAAATGAATTCAGCCTCGAAAAGTTCCCCAAAATGATTCATAAGCTTTTCCTGAACTTCTTCCATGTTCACTTCTTTCACCCCTAATTCCACATTCATGGAAGTAACTGCTTTACCTTTAATTCCGCAGGGAATTATATTATCAAAATAACCCAGGTCAGCGTTCACATTCAGAGCAAGTCCATGCATGGTGACCCATCTGCTGGCACGCACCCCCATGGCGCAAATCTTACGGGCAAAAGGTGTTCCAACATCCAGCCATACCCCGGTTTCCCCGGGACTTCTTTCTGTCTTAAGGCCATATTCTGCCAGGGTTAAAATCACTGCTTCCTCTAAAAAGCGCAGGTATTTATGTATATCTGTAAAAAAATTATCCAGGTCAAGAATAGGATATCCCACCAACTGGCCGGGTCCATGATAGGTAATATCCCCACCCCGGTTGATCTTATAAAAGGTAGCATTCTTTGCCTTTAATTCTTCTTCTGATATCAGAAGATTTTGAGCATCTCCACTTTTTCCCAAAGTATAAACATGTGGATGTTCAACAAATAGGAGGTAATTTTTTGTGGGCAGCTCAAGTCCTTCTCTTCTATTCCTGATTTTGAGATCGAGGGTATTTTTAAATAACTCTTCCTGGTAATCCCAGGTTTCCTTATAATCTTTTACCCCTAAATTCTGTACTTCAACTTGCTTGTTCATGGATTAAGATCTGGGATTATTCAAAATAATGAGGGCGGCGATCACTCCCGGGACCCAGCCCAACAGTGTGAGTATTAAGACAATCAAAATAGAACCACATCCCTGGTCATATACAGCCAGCGGGGGGAACAACACAGAAAGGATTACTCTCCAAACACTCATTTTTACTAATTTTCAGGCAAAGATAGAATTAATATTTCGGCTTTTAATTGCGTTGTGTGGCAGGCTGATAGTCACTATATTTGCATCCGCATTTTTGTTGAATGCATAAAAAAATTAATATGCAGCAGTTATCAGAACAGGAACAGATTAGAAGAGAGAAATTAACGGCGATTAGAAAAGCCGGCATAAATCCATATCCCGCCGATCTTTTTCCGGTAGATCATCTAACTTCTGAGATCAAGGAAAATTTTGAAGAAGGAAAGAAAGTTGTTATCGCCGGAAGGTTGATGTCCAGAAGGATCCAGGGAAAGGCTTCATTTGCCGAATTACAGGATTCTAAAGGCAGGATCCAGGTTTATTTCAACAGAGATGAAATTTGCACAGGAGAAGATAAAGCCAAATACAACGACGTTTATAAGAAACTCCTGGACATTGGAGATTTTATAGGTATCGAGGGAGAGTTATTTAAAACCCAGGTTGGAGAAAAAACCGTAATGGTTAAAGATTTTCATTTATTAAGTAAATCTATAAGACCTCTGCCCCTACCTAAGACCGACAAAGAAGGAAATACGCATGATGGCTTTAATGACCCGGAGCAGAGATACCGCCAGCGTTATGCAGATCTGGCAGTAAACCCTAAAGTTAAAGAGGTTTTCGTAAAGCGTACGAAGTTGTTTAATGCAATGCGTAATTTCTTTAATGAAAGAGATTATTTCGAGGTAGAAACTCCAATTCTTCAGTCTATTCCCGGTGGAGCTGCGGCGAGACCATTTGTAACCCACCATAACGCTCTGGATATCCCACTATATTTAAGGATCGCTAATGAACTATACCTGAAAAGACTAATCGTGGGAGGTTTTGACGGGGTTTATGAATTCTCTAAAAACTTCAGAAATGAAGGAATGGACAGAACTCATAATCCTGAATTTACAGCCATGGAGATCTATGTAGCCTATAAAGACTACAACTGGATGATGGACTTCACAGAGCAATTACTGGAGCACTGTGCGATCGCGGTAAATGGCACTACTGAGGCAACCTTTGGTGAGCACAAGATCAACTTTAAAGCGCCATACAAGCGCCTGAGCATGACCGATGCCATCATAGAGTATACCGGATTCGATATTACCGGTAAATCTGAAAAGGAACTTTATGAGGCCGCTAAGGGAATGGGCATCGAAGTAGATGATACCATGGGTAAAGGAAAACTTATAGATGAGATCTTTGGAGAGAAATGTGAAGGTAACTTTATACAGCCTACCTTTATTACAGATTATCCAAAAGAGATGAGCCCGCTTTGTAAAGAGCACAGGGAAAATCCTGAGCTTACCGAACGTTTTGAATTGATGGTTTGCGGAAAAGAGATCGCCAATGCCTATTCTGAATTAAATGATCCTCTGGACCAGAGAGAGCGCTTTGAGGAGCAATTAAAACTTTCAGAAAAAGGAGATGATGAAGCGATGTTCATAGATAACGACTTTTTACGAGCCCTGGAGTACGGGATGCCACCAACCTCTGGTCTTGGAATTGGAATGGACAGATTGATCATGTTCCTTACCAATAAGCAATCTATACAGGAAGTATTGTTCTTCCCACAAATGAAACCCGAAAAGAAAGCTGTAGAATTAACCGATGAAGAAAAAGCAGTTCACAAATTGCTGAAAAATGACACGGTTCATGAACTGGATAAGGTAAAGGAAGAATCAGGCCTGAGTAACAAAAAATGGGATAAAGCCCTGAAAGGATTAAGAAAACATAAAATGATCGAAGTTTTTAAGGTGGATGATGTGCTTAGCATAAAGATCGCTTAGACCGTACCTTAAAACAATTACAATAAAAGCACCTTCAAGGCTTATATATAAAAGTCAGGAAGGTGCTTTTTTTTGACCCATATGGTCTATTATTGTCCAAACATACCGCCAAGTTTCCCGGCTATGTCACCAAGATTACCGGCATCGCCCTCTCCTTTGAGATAGGCATCTACATGAGTGGCCATTGCATCTGGCATTCTATCCTTTAAAATACCGGAAACTACCTGCACTGCAATTTTAGCCTGATCTTCAGTTATTCCTGCTTTTTCTGATACCATCTTTACTATTTCGTCCATTCTTAAGTTTTTAAGTATTTATAAAATTTCGATTTCTAAATATATACATTTTGATGCTTGCCAAGAAACATTCAAGTAGAACCCAACTCCAATTTAAACCTTTTTCCTTTCAAAAAGTCCAAGAAGTGCTGAAGGTAAATAATTTTCCAATTCATAAGGAATATTAGCAACTTCAGAATAAGATCTTATTAACTAAAAACACTTACCTATGATCAAAAAACAGAGCCTCAGGCTTCTGATTTTAGCCCTTTCTCTATCGGTTTCCGGTTGTGCTGTTTTCCAGCCACAAAAAAAGTCTGCAACCAGGACCGCTGCCACAGAGGATTCAAAAAAAGACAAAAACGGACTTAAACCTTACAGCAAGATCATCACCAAAGATGCAAAAAGCGATAAAGGCCTATTCACCGTACATAAAGTGGAAGACAAGTACTTCTATGAAATACCTGACAGCCTTTT